>NZ_JBEKBF010000005.1:0-213246 GCF_050015535.1 Binatus soli (SeqCode)
TGGCACAGGTCGATTTCGCGGCATTCACGGCGCAGGGTTCGGTCGAGGCGGGCGCCATTCCCCAGCCGGTCCCCTATAACAACATCGCGGAGTATCAGCAGTACCGCGATCTGGCGCAGCAGTTCATCGTCCCGAAACTGCAGTTGCTACTGGGCGACAAGGCGGAGAACTACTACGTCCAGTTCGACGCCGTGAACGTTGCACAAAAGAACCAGATGTATTCGCTGCGCTTCGGCGAGTACGGTCTGCTCGATGTTCAGGCAAAATTCTTCGAGATTCCACACGACTTCAGCAACGGCGTCGCGAGCACGCCGTACGACGAAAACGGCGGAAATTTCACTCTATCCTCGAAGCCCACGCCCCCCGCAACCCTCCATTCCTGGCTGGAAGCGAACGACAAACCGTTCGACATGAGCATCCTCGAAGGTGTCGCGGACATCAACGTGCGCTATACGCCGACGCCGTCGCTGACCTTCAGTGCGAACATGGATTACCAGAACCCCACCGGCCAACAGCCTTTCGGCGGGAGCTTTCTGTTTGGCCCCAACCCGGGTACTTTCACAGTTAATGAACTCTTTGTGCCAATCCAGTACTACATCTATAACTTCGGCACAGGCGTGGAATGGGCGAAAGACGGATGGCTGCTCGGTTTCCAGTACCAGGGGTCTTTCTTCGTCGATGACTACAGCACCCTGACTTGGGACAACCCCCTCAATGTTAGCGGAATAGGGGCCAATGGCTCAGGTGCCACCGCATGCCATGATTCGGCAACTTTTAGTTCCGGAACCGATTATACCGGCGGCCCCTGCCAGGGGCGGGCAACCATGTACCCGAGCAACCAAGCTCACAATTTCATCGTGAACGGAGCAGGTCAGCTTCCATTCAACACGCACGTGATGGGTAGCCTCGAGTACGGATTCTGGCTGCAGAACGCTCCTTTCATCCCGCTTACGACCAACAGTCTCTATAAGCAGTCATTAAGTTCGGTCGGAGCGCCCAATAGCCTCGGCGGCGACATACAACCGTTCTTCGGCAACCTCACGATCGACAGCAATCCGATCGAACCGCTGAATATCAAGGCGACGTATTCGTACTTCGATTACGACAACCTAACGCCGACGATCACCTTCAAAGGTGTTAAGTCGCTGAATGACGTAGCGGACGCGCAGACGCCTTTCGCCGCTTATCCCTTTGCATTCTCGGAGCAGGACGTCAGCCTTGAGCCAACCTACCGTGTGACTGATACGCTGGCCGCACACTTTATGTTCAAGTGGCAGACCAACCACAACGACGGGCTGGAGGTGCTGCAGCAGGATCAAACCAGCTACGGACCGGCGCTCGATTGGAACCCATACCCGTGGCTGACTTTCCGGGCGGATTACCAACACGCGCATCGCGACTCGCCGGGATACAACAACAATCGCGCTGACCTGGTCTCGGTGCTTGGCTCGAACGAGCTTCAGGACCTCTGGCGGTTCGACGAGGCCACGCTCGATGTGAACCAGACCTCGCTCTATGCCTCCGCGCAGCCGATCGAAACCCTCACGCTGTTCGCCGCCTTCAATTACGACGACTATCGCTACCCCAACAGCGACTTCGGCCTGGAGCACACTTCAGACTATTCGCCGTCGGCGGGGGCCAGTTGGGAACCGATTCCAGGCACGCACCTTTTTAGCGACTACTCGTGGCAGGCGTACGATTGGAACCTGTGGTCACAAGACAACAGTGGGGGTTCGCTCACGCCGCCGAAGCCTCCGTTTGGAAAAACGTACGCTTGGGAGGCCACGGGCCGCAACCAGGGCAACAATATCGATTTCGGCATGGACATCGCGATACCGCAGAATCGCATCCTGATGCGACCGTCGCACCTGAAACTCCAGTACACCTACACGGTTGGCAGCAACCAGACCCACCAAACGGGGGCTACCGCGGAGCCAGTGGCGTCACAAGCGATCGACTATCCCAATGTCGGCAGCCAGTTCCAAGAGTTGATGATTCAGTACCAGTACGATTTGCTTGACAACCTGGCGATCAACGTCGGCTACTACTTCACCCACTCCGGCGAAAACAATTTCATGGTGGACCAGATGGCGAACTACATGCCGAATGCAAGCGCAAATTCGACATTTCTCGGCAACAGCGACCTGCATTCATACAACGTCAATGTCGCATTCATAACCCTGAAATATAAATTTTAAGCCAACGCTGGTATACGCAAAGCGAGAGGTCGGGACAAACAACGAATGACCGTCTTTTCGCCGCGGCCCAGCCCATAAACCAAACACCGGAAAAGGAACGGAAGGAAGGAGAGGATACATGTCAAAGAGTGTTACGACCAAGAATCGATCGAGACTGTGGATTTGGACCGCGGCGGCCATACCGGCAGTTGCAGCGCTGGCGTTGATCTCAACCGGCGCCCACGCAGCCGATGCCGCGGCCGCGGCCAGCAGTTACTCGGATACATGCGCGAAGTGTCACGGCCCGGCCGGCAAGGGCGACGGCCCCAAAGCGGCCGAACTGAAGACCAAGGAAGGCAAGCCGGTTGCCATCGGAGATTTGTCCGATTGCGCCAAGATGAGCAAGATAACCGATGACGACATGTTCAAGGAGCTGAAGGAGGGTGGCGCGGCAGTGGGCAAGAGCAAGTTCATGACCCCCTATGGCGATGCGATGGAGGACGACGAAATCAAGGCGCTGGTCACGTACGTCAGAACCTTGTGCAAGAAGTAACGGCGTGAGCGCCGAGCTCCAGCCGGGGATAAGCCGCTGAATGCGCGTTTTTGCCATCGGCAGGCACCCCGAATGGAAACGGCAAGACGGAGGAGCCATGTCAAAGAGTTTGAAAACGAAGATTCGATCGAGACTGTGGATTTGGACCGTGTCGGCCATACCGGCAGTTGCAGCGCTGGCGTTGATCTCAACGGCCGCCCACGCAGCCGATGCCGCGGCCGCGGCCAGCAGTTATTCGGAAACATGCGCGAAGTGTCACGGCAAGACCGGCAAGGGCGATGGCCCCAAAGCGGCCGAACTGAAGAGCAAGGAAGGCAAGCCGATCAGCTGCGGCGATTTGTCCGATTGCGCCCAGATGGCCAAGATTACGGACGACGACATGTTCAAGGAACTGAAGGAGGGCGGCCAGGCGGTGGGCAAGAGCAAGTACATGACCCCCTATGGCGATGCGATGGAGGACGACGAGATCAAGGCTCTGGTTGCGTACGTCAGAACCTTGTGCAAGAAGTAGCGGCGCGCGCCAGGGTCCAGAATGAGCCGCGGCGCGCGGGGTTGAAAGCGTGCAGACTCGGAAAGCGGCCGGCTTGCAGTTCGCCGGCGGCATCGCCTAGCAGTTGTGCTCGCGCTCGCCCTGACCACCCAAAGCTGCCAAGTGAAAGGCCTGGCACCGGTAGCCGGCTGAACCTCACCAGAGAGCGACCCGAGACAAGCGGGTCCGATCCGAGGGATCGGACCGCTTGCCGCTCGGAAACCGGGCGTCGCTTCCCCAGATTCCAGAGAGAAGCGACGCAGGTGGAATATGCCAACGAGCGGAGATGAGCCGGGCGCACCGGGATCGGTGCGCGAGGAACGGCAAAATGGCGCCGAGGCCGAACGCGAATTGCCAAGCCTGGCTCGCAACCGGCTGAGCATCTCGGGCCTGATCATCGCCATCATCGTCCTGGCGGACATGCTTTCCCTGGCTGGCATGACGCTGTTGGGGGTGCAGTTGAACCCCTACGTCGGCATTTTTGCCTACCTGATCGGTCCGGCCGTCATGATACTGGGCCTGTTGCTCATTCCGGCCGGGATGCTGCTGGAACGGCGGCGACGCCGGAGGTTTTTGCCGGGTGAGCTGCCGCCCTTCCCCAAGCTCGATCTCAACGAGGCTTCGGTTCGGCGCGGCTTTCTCGGCGCGGTAGGCTTTTCGATGTTTTTCGTGGTTCTGAGCCTGGTGGCAAGCTACCAAGGCTACCAGTTCACGGACTCGGCGATGTTCTGCGGCCAGACCTGTCACGTCCCGATGAAGCCGGAATTCGACGCCTACGAGGATTCGCCGCACGCGCGGGTCGCATGCGCGGGCTGCCACGTCGGACCCGGCGCCACCTGGTTTGTTCGCTCCAAGCTGTCGGGCGCCTATCAGGTCTATTCGGTAATGTTCAACAAGTACCCCAGACCTATCGAAACCCCGATCAAGGAGTTGCGGCCGATTCGGGCAGCCTGCGAGCAATGCCATTGGCCGCAGAAATTCTACGGTGCACAACTCAAGGTCTTCCCGCATTATGGCTACGACGAGAAGAACACCGCCATGCGTATCCAGATGCTGATTAAGACCGGAGGAGGATCTGCCGAGTTCGGCCGCGCCACCGGAATCCACTGGCACATGAACATCGCCAACGAAGTTTGGTACGCGGCTACTGACAAGCAGTCCCAGGCGATTCCCTGGGTAAAAGTAAGGACCCCTGACGGAAGGACCACGGAATATCTCGCCAAGGACAGTTCGCTGACCGCAAAGCAGATCGCGGAGATTCCCGTCCAGGCGATGGACTGCGTAACCTGCCACGCCCGCCCGTCCCATAAGTTTCGTCCGCCCGATCAGGCGGTCGATGAGGCGTTCGAGGGGGGCCAGCTCGACCCTACGCTTCCCTTCTTGAAGAGGCAGGCGGTCAAGGCGCTGCTCAAGCACTACGACACGCCGGAACACGCGGCCGAGGGAATCGCAACGGCACTCGATACCTTTTACCGCAATCGCTACGCCCCGATTTATGCCGGGAAGTGGCCGCAAATCCAGGCTGCCATCGCCGCCGTGCAGCAGATCTACAAAAAGAACATCTTTCCGTATATGCGGGTTGACTGGCGCACGCATCCCGACAACATCGGCCACCTATATTACCCGGGATGCTTCCGCTGTCACGACGGGCAGCACGTCAGCACCGATGGCCGGGTGATACCCCAGGAATGCGAAACCTGTCACACGGTCCTTGCAACTCCCACCAGTGTCGCCGAGTTCAAGCATCCAATCGATCTGAAAGATGTAGGCGGCGCGACCTGCAGCACCTGTCACACCGGGGGGGTGCTATAGTGCATCGGCACGGCTCAGGCGGAGCGGACAATGGCGCACGGATCAAGGCGGATGGCTAGCTCAGGGCGGATGGTTAGCGGCTTCGGGCGCATCGCGTGCGCTATTGCCGTAATGCTGCTGTCCGCGGTTGCGATGGCGCAGGCGGCTGCGACGAAGGTGCAGGCGGCTTCGACGAAGGTGCTCAGCGATAGCGATTGCCTGTCCTGCCATAATCTGAAGGCCAGCGCCAAGTTGCAGGCCAGGCCGGTTAGCGTGTACGTCAATGCGGAGACATTCCAGCCCTCGATCCACGCGAAGCTGGGTTGTAACTCCTGCCATTCTGACATCCATGCCTTTCCCCATCCCGATCCGGTCCGACCCGTTTCATGCGCCGGCTGCCACTCGAGCCAAACTGCGGCCTTCGCGGGCAGCGTTCACGCAATCGCCGAGCGGGAGAAGAAGAGCCGCTTTCCGGCCTGCCTCAATTGTCACGGAAACCCTCACGGCATGCGCGCTAAGACTGACCCGAAGTCGCGAGTCTATCCGCTCAACCTGCCGCGCACCTGTGGCACCTGCCACGGAAACCCCGAGATTGCCAAGAAATATGGCTTTCCGGACGTGTACGCGCTTTACATGGATTCGATTCACGGCTTCGCGCTGACCAGCGACGGGCTGCTGGTGGCGGCCACCTGCGCCAGTTGCCATGGGGCGCACGATATCCTGAGCAGAAAGGACCCGAAGAGCCGGACCTTCCGTAACAATGTGCCGGCGACCTGCGGCGGGTGCCATGCCGGCGTCCAAGTCGATTACCTTGCCGGAGCGCACGGCACGGCGATGATGGCCGGGCGCCCGAATGCTCCGGTATGCACGAATTGCCATACCGCGCATCAGATTACCCAGGTGAACGTCGTGAACTGGCAACTCAAAACCGTCGCCACCTGCGGTAACTGTCACAAGAAGAGGCTGTACACCTACCGCGATACTTTCCACGGCCAAGTGACTGAACTCGGTTTCGTCGCCACGGCACGATGCTGGAGTTGCCATGGCTCTCACTTAATTCTTCGGGCCTCCAATCTCAATTCGAAGGTGGCGCCGGCCAACCTCCCGGCCACCTGCGGCAAGTGCCACCATGGCGCAACCGCGAGCTTTGTCAGCTACGAACCACATCCTAATCCGCACGATCGGCGGCAGAATCCAGCCTTATATTACGCGGCGCTCTTCATGAACCTGCTGCTTTTGGGGGTTTTCCTCTTCTTCGGCCTGCACACGGCGATGTGGCTTGCGCGGTCGTTGATGGACAAGGGGCAGGGCGCACGCCGCCCGCCTGCCACCTCTGCCAAGAAGGACGATGGAGTGAAGCGGTGAAGAATAACGATTCAGGCCGCTATTATTTTCGCTTCTCGCTGGGGCAGCGCTACCTGCACGGCTTGGTGATCATAACCTTTTTGGGTCTTGCCGCTACCGGAATGACGCTCAGGTTCAGCGAGCGGGGTTGGGCAAAATGGCTGGCGGAAATGACCGGCGGATTCGGCGCGGTGCTATCTCTGCACAAGCTCTGTGCGGTGCTCATATCAGCGGGCTTCGTCTACCATATTGGCGATATCCTCTACAGGGCGATAATAAAGAAGGACCGGAGTCTTTTTTGGGGGCCAAACTCGATGACTCCGCAGCCCAAGGACGCCGTGGACCTTTATATGATGGTGCGCTGGTTTCTTTGGATGGGGCCGCAGCCCGAATTCGACCACTTTGCCTACTGGGAGAAGTTCGACTATTGGGCGGTGTTCTGGGGAATGGCGATTATCGGCATCAGCGGCTACATGATGTGGTTCGGACCTTTCTTTGCGCGCTTGGTACCCGGCTACGTCCTCAATATCGCGCTCCTGATTCACAGTGAGGAAGCTCTGCTGGCCGTCTGGTTCATCTTCATCATCCACTTTTTTAATTCCCACCTGCGCCCCGAGAAATTTCCGCTCGACCCGGTGATATTTACCGGCCGGCTGACCGGTGGGGAATACCAGCACGAGCGCCCCTTGGATTATTCGCGCCTTGACAAGTCCGGCGCCCTCGAAATGTTGCGCACCGACCCGCCTCCCCGTTGGCTCCAGAATTTCTCCTGGTTGATCACGGTTATTTCGGTCGGCATCGGATTTTCCCTGTTGGTGCTTACTCTGATCGCCTTTTGGACCGAGTAGGCCCCGTGGCGGACGCTATATTTCCCCGGCATAGCTCGCGCAGGCTTGTTTTTTCGGCCTGCGCGCCGTATGTTGGCGCGGATCAAATTCCAGCATCCAAGTTGAACCGGAGCACCGGAACATGAACGCCGCTATCACACGAGGAGAATCGCGATGGCATTCGGTGTAGTCGTTTTCATCGGCGCAATCTTCATTCTGAGCGGGGTTAAAATCCTTAACGAATACCAGCGCGGCGTAATCTTCCGCCTCGGTCGGCTCACGCCGTACCGCGGCCCAGGCATAATTTACGTGATCCCCGTGGTGGAACGGATGGTCCGGATCGATCTGCGCACGGTCGTGCTCGACATCCCGCCGCAGGACGTAATCACCAAGGACAACGTGACCGTCAAGGTGAGCGCGGTGCTCTACTTCCGCGTGGTCGATCCGTCGCGCGCGGTCACCGAGGTGGCAAATTACCTGTTCGCCACCATGCAGCTCGCGCAGACCACGCTGCGCTCCGTAGGCGGACAGACCGAACTCGACGAACTCTTAAGCCAGCGCGACAAAGTCAACGCGCGCATCCAGGCGATCATCGATGCCCAAACAGAGCCGTGGGGAATCAAGGTCATGCTCGTCGAGCTGAAGAACATTGACCTGCCACAGGACATGCAGCGTGCGATCGCCGCGCAGGCCGAGGCCGAGCGCGAACGGCGGGCCAAGGTGATCGCGGCCGAAGGCGAATTTCAGGCGGCGAAGCGCCTGGCCGAGGCGGCGGAAATCATGGGCAAAAGCCCGATCACACTCCAGCTTCGCTACCTGCAGACGCTTGCTGAGATTGCAACCGAGCATAATTCGACCACTGTGTTTCCCCTCCCAATCGATCTGCTCGAGCCCTTTCGCAAGCTGACAACCGGCGGTGGCGACCCCGACAAGCCGAAGTAAGGGGAGGTCATCGTGGCGCCGCGGGCGGGTGCGGCGGGCAGTGGCTTGCAGCGCTGACGCTGATTTGGACCGCTGCACGCAGCAGCGCGGCAGCCGGCAAATGCCGGCTCGCGTGGAGGTCTTAGCAGGTGGCCGGGGGGGCGTGAAGGGCGACGGGAGGAGGTCGCGGGGTCGGGGAAGGCTGATTACGGTTGACAAATCACTTTGGAATAAATGTTGCTCATGTCTAAAGTGTAAGCGGATGAAGGGAGCCTAATGTGTGGGAAAATCGCAACGGGAAGCATGCTGCTGTGTATCGACCGAATACACTTGTAGCCTTTTGTCATGATGTTTGGTAACGAAGCGAAAAATTAGCGCAAACAAGGAGCAGAATGGTCATGTCAGAAAATTCACCGGTTAAGATTCGATCGAAAGGCTGGAGCTGGATGCCCTCGGCGGCTGCGCTAGCGATGATTTTAGCGCCCGCGTTGATCTCAACCACCGTCCGCGCCGACGATCTGAAGGCCGCGGCCAGCAATTACACGGAGTCGTGCGCGAACTGCCATGGCAAGACGGGCAAAGGCGATGGACCCAAGGCCGCGAAGCTATCGGTGAAAGTGGGAGACCTGACCGATTGCGCGAAGATGGGCAAGGTCAGTGACGACGTCCTCGCCAAGGTCATCAAAGAGGGCGGCCCGGCGGCCAACCTCAACAAGGCGATGACCGGGTTCGGCGATGCCTATGAGGACAACGATATCAAAGGTCTGGTCGCCTATATCCGCAGCTTTTGCGGAAAGTGACGGCGCGACTTCCAAGCGGCTGCATCGGTTGGAATCACCACGGCGATCAATGCGGGCAATCCAGGTGGCAGAGATCGCAAGGATATTAAATTGCCTGTGTGGACCCTTGTGGCACGCGCATTGCCCTGCTTTTGAAACTGAGGTCATCCATTTGAGGTCATCCATCATATGAAGGCGATGCCTTGGAGGATGGCAATTCTGCTGGTGCTATGCTGCGCCGCAGTGGTGCTCGGCGCCCGGATGGTGCTTGGCGGCTGGACGGTCCCGTCGTTCTGGGCGACGCCGCCGCTGGAACAGCCCATTGCTTTCAACCATCGCAAGCATGCCGCCGGTGCCGACGGCATCAAATGCGAAACCTGTCATAGCTATAGCTCCGCCACCACGGGAACGTTTGCCGGGCTTCCCCAAGTGGACACCTGCATGGATTGCCACAAGATGGTGATGCGGATGACGCCGGTGAAGCTGGCGAAGAAACCGGGGCTCGCCAAGCTCAGGCAGTTCGTGGCCGCCGGCTACATCCCGTGGGAGCAAGTGTATGCCGAGCCTGACTATGTCTTTTTTCCCCATCGCCGCCACATCGCGGTCGCGAAACTCGCTTGCGCGGAGTGCCACGGCGACGTGCGCAATATGACCGAACCGGTTTTGCGCCCGGTGGTCAATCAGTCGATGAATTGGTGCATGAATTGCCATCAACAAAAGCGCGCCTCGGTGGATTGCATCGCGTGCCACAAATGAAGCACCCGACGGAAAACCAAAGCGCATTGCCGGGCCGCGACGGCGACCAGCGGGGAATTGCCCGGCGCGATTTCCTCAAGCTTGCCGGCGCCGGCACGGTTGCGGCGGCGGTCGCCTCGACCGCCGTGGCGCACGCGGTTTCCGGCGCACTGGAGGTCCGCGAGGACGTATTCCCGAAGGGGGGACCTGAATCCACCGTGGTGTCGCTGTGCGGCATGTGCCCGCAGCGGTGCTCGATGATGGTGCGCGAGATCGGGGAACGGGCGGTCTCGGTCAAGGGCAATCCGCTCGATCCCGCCAATCGCGGCGGACTATGCCCGGTGGGCCTAGCCATCCTGCAACTGGTCTATAACCCCGACCGCGTGCGCACTCCGATGCTGCGGGAGGGCGATGCAAATGCTCCGCGATGGCGCGAGATAAGCTGGGCGGAGGCGATCGCGCTGATCAAAAGCCGGCTCGAGGCGATCCGCTCCGGCCCCGGAGCGCATACCGTGGCGGCGATCGGCGGCGGCACGTCGGAGTTGGCGGGACTGATGATGGCGCGATTCCTGCGCGCCTTCGGCTCGGCGAATTTCATCGCCGACGAGTCCGCACAGCCTTCGCACGGGCAGAATTTGACCCAGTCCATCAGCGGCCGGGTGGCCTACGATTTCGAGAACAGCCGCTACATCCTGAGCTTCGCGGCGCCACTGCTGGAAAGCTGGATGTCGCCGGTCCGCCAGATGCGCGACATCGCGGATTTTCGCGCGGGATGGCTCGGCGAGCGCGGCAAGCTGGTGCAGATCGAGAGCCGCCTGTCGACTACCGCGGCCAAGGCCGACGAGTGGATACGGGTGAACCCCGGCACCGAGGGTGTGCTGGCGCTCGGGATCGCCGGCGTGCTGGTCAGGTACCAGTTGTACGACGCCGGTTTCGTAAAAGAGCATGTGGCCGGCTTTGAGTACGGGCCGGAGCAGAAATCGGCGCGCGGCCTGCGCGAGGTGGTTCTCCAAGACTATGACCCCGCCAAAGTTGCGGCCATCACCGGCGTCTCCAGCGAAGTGATCGTCCGGCTGGCGCATGAGTTCGCCCAGATGCGGCCCGCGCTGGCGGTGCCGCCGGGAGCGCGGCCCGGACGGCAGGACAATGGCTTTTTAGAGGCGGCCGTGCAGACGCTGAACGCGCTGTCCGGCGTAATCGACAAGCCGGGGGGAGTGTTGGTAAGCCGCGAACCGCCGCTGGCCGCTTGGGCGCCAATCAAACCGCAACCGGATGAGGCCAAGCAGCCGCCCCTGCGCAGCGCAAGCGAGCTTGCCGCCGCCGCCGAGGGGGGACATCCGTACCTGCCAAGCGCGGTGTTCATACTCGGGACCAACCCGCTGTTCGGTTCCTCGCCGATCCGGCCGGAGGTCCTTGAGCGGATTCCATTCAAAGTCAGCTTCACAACGCTGCTCGACGAGACCGCAGCCCACGCCGACCTGGTGCTCCCCGACTGCACTTCGCTGGAGCGATGGGAAATCCGCACGGCGGTCCCGGGATACGCTCTGACCTCGGTGGGAGTCGGCAGTCCGGCGATCGCCCCCCGCTACGGTTCGTCCCCGGCCGCACAGGTGATCCTGGACCTGGCAAAGGCGATGGGAGGCGATGTGGCCGGCGCGCTGGCGTGGAGCGATCCGGGCCAGGCGTTGAAGGAAATGCTCGTGGGGCTGCATGACGCTGCGCACGGCGAGATTTTCTCCGAGCGCTTCCGCCGCGAATACACGCGCCCGGAAATGAGGGCGTGGGGCTGGCCGGCGGACACTTCGCTGAAGCGCGACGAATTCGTCGAGCTGGCCGTCGCACGCGGCGGCTGGGTGGACCCGCGCTATTCGTTCGGAGACTACGCGTCGGTTTTGAAGACCAAGTCGGGCAAGTTCGAGATGCCGGAGTTGCTGGGCTCCGCACCGCCGCTCATTGCCGCGCGGCCCGGTTATCCGCTGGACCTCAATTTTTTCCAGCCGCTGGCCTTGATGAGCACGATGGGCGCAAATCTGCCGTACCTGCAGGAGGTGGCGGGCGCTCCCGAGGACTGGCCATGGGATTCTTATATCGAGATCAACCCCGCCACCGCCGCCGCGCTCGGAATCGAGGACGGCGATTGGGTGATCGCCCAATCGCCCACCGCGCAGGTCGAACTGCAAGCTCACGTGTATGCGGGGGCGATGCCGAACGTGGTAAATATTCCGCTCGGCCAGGGGCATACTGCCCTGGGCCACTGGGCTAGCGGGCGCGGCGTCAACCCGCTCAAGCTGCTGCCCGTGGGCGGCGGGCCAGTGACGGTACGCATCGTAAAGAGATAGGAATAACTATGGGACAGGCCATGCCGCGATGGGGAATGGTGATCGACCTCGACAGGTGCTCCGGATGCCGCGGGTGCGTGGTGGCCTGCAAGCAGGAGAACAACATCGCCCCCTCGACCCAGGAGCAAGCTCAGTCCAGCCGCATGATCTCGTGGATGAACGTGATCACCGTGGTGGACGGCGACTACCCTGACGCCAAGCTGCGGCTGCTTCCGATGCTGTGCCAGCAGTGCGAAAACCCGCCGTGCGTGCGGGTCTGTCCGGTCGGGGCGACCCAGAAGAGTTCGCAGGGGATCGTCGGCCAGATCTACCCGCGGTGCATCGGCTGCCGTTACTGCGCCTCCGCCTGCCCGTACCAAGTCAAGTACTTCAACTGGTCCCCGCCCAGTTGGCCGCGGGAATTTGAGCAATCGCTGAATCCCAGCGTATCCGTGCGGCCCAAGGGAGTGATCGAGAAGTGCACGTTTTGCGTTCAGCGCCTTCAGCGCGCCCGCGATCAAGCCGCCTTCGAAGGGCGCAAGGTGCGCAGCGAGGGCGAGTACGTTCCGGCGTGCGTGGAGAGCTGCCCGGCCAAGGCGATGTATTTCGGCGACCTTGACGATCACTCGACTGAAGTCGCCCACCTGGTGCGCGACACGCGAGCTTTCCGCGTGATGGACGAGTTGGGGACCGAGCCAAACATCATCTACTTAAAAGAGAGCACATAGTGGAAAACCGCGATTCAGATCAGGATGCGATTCTGTTCGAGCCGCTACTGAAGACCGGACCCGGATATTGGCTCTTGATCTTTGTGCTGGTCTGTACGGTCTTGTGGGGAGGGTATGCATACGTGACCCAGTTCCGCTTGGGGCTGGGGGTGACGGGGCTCAACCGGCCCGTTTACTGGGGCTTCTACATCACCAATTTCGTCTTTTTCGTCGGCATCAGTCATGCCGGGACGCTGATTTCGGCGATTTTGCGGCTATGCCAGGCCGAATGGCGCCGGCCGATAACCCGGATGGCTGAGGCGATTACGGTGCTGGTCCTGTTTTTCGGCGCCGGCAACATCCTGCTCGACCTCGGGCGGCCGGACCGGCTGCTTTACATGTTCATTTACGGTCATCTCACTTCGCCCCTCATGTGGGACTGTATCAGCATCACGATCTATCTCATTGGCAGCACCACCTATTTGTACGTCGCGATGATTCCCGACCTCGCCCTCTTGCGCGACCGGATCACGGATTGGCGCCAGCCCCTCTATCGGGTGCTCGCGCTGGGATGGAGCGGAAGCCACGAGCAGGAGGAGCGGCTGCAGACCGCGATTGCGATCCTGGCGATTGCCGTCATTCCGATTGCGGTTTCCGTCCATACGGTGGTGTCGTGGGTATTTGCGATGACGATCCAGCCGATGTGGCACTCGAGTATTTTTGGCCCCTATTTCGTGGTGGGGGCGATCTACTCGGGCATCGCGGCGCTGATGCTGACGATGATTCTGCTCCGCAAGATTTACCATCTGGAAGACTACCTGAAGGAAATCCACTTCGAGTATCT
Organism: Binatus soli (SeqCode); assembly: GCF_050015535.1. NCBI lineage: Bacteria > Candidatus Binatota > Binatia (SeqCode) > Binatales (SeqCode) > Binataceae (SeqCode) > Binatus (SeqCode) > Binatus soli (SeqCode). Next base: position 13,526 of record NZ_JBEKBF010000005.1, read on the forward strand.
GGGCGAATTGCTGCTGGCCATGTGTCTTTTATGGTTCTACTTCACGTTTGCCGAGTACCTGACGGCGTTCTACGGGCACGAGCCGATCGAGATGCGCATCTTCTGGGCGAAGGTGACCGGACACTATGCGCCGTACTTCTGGACGATGGTGGCGACGGACTTCGTCATTCCCCTGGCGATCCTGTGCAACCGCAAGACCCGCAAGATTCCCGGAATCGCGGTGGCCTCGATATCGGTATGCATCGGCATGTGGCTGGAGCGTTTCACGATCGTCGTGCCCACCCTGGTCAATCCGCGCCTGCCTTGGGCGCGGGGTTCGTATGCCCCGTCCTGGGTGGAGATTTCGTTGTTTGCCGCTTTCATTGCGGGGTTTATCCTGCTCTATGCGATTTTCATCAAACTGTTCCCGATCATTTCCATTTGGGAAGTGCGCGAGGGACGCGAACAAGGCGTCGCGGAAGTCACCGAGCGGTTACGCGGCTACCTGCCCGGCGACGGCGGGATTGACCAGCCTGCTAAAGCCGGATCCTGACCGGATGGGGTCTTGGACACGGAAGGCCTGCCCGCGCCGCCTGCGCGCGCCGGGCGCTTCCCGCAACGGGAGATAACGTGAAGCGGTTGGCAATTACAGCGGCAAGCCTGACGATCGCGGGCGCTCTACTATTGCTCGCCAGCGCACCGTGCATGGCGGAGGACTTGGCGGCGGCAAAGGACAAATTCAATTCCCTGTGCGTCAAATGCCACGGAGCGTCCGCAAAGGGCGACGGCCCTGCGGCCGTGACGCTGGTGACCAAACCGGGAGACCTGACAGATTGCACGAAGATGCATGGAGTTACCGACGACATGCTCTTCGAGATCATCAAAGAGGGCGGCCCGGTGGCCGGACTCGACCAAGCGATGCAAGGGTTCAGCGAAGGATTGAGCGACGACGACATCAAGGGTCTGGTCAGCTACATCCGCAGCTTCTGCGACCACCCCAATCCCGTCGTCGCAGACCACCGCCCGTCGCCCAGCAAATAGCGCCGCAATCAACGCCGGAAATAGTACTCGAAAAATAAAAAGGGCCGCGGGATTTTCGCCCGCGGCCTTTGGGAAATCGGTTTCTGGACCCGTTACAAAACTGCGTCAGACGGGCGGGCGAACGCTCTCCGCACCCAGGTAAAACTGGTGCTGCGGCGTGGCGGCGCCGGCGAACTCGAAGCCTACGCGTTCCCGCGCGTGCTCGACTTCGACTTGCGCCTTGCGCGGCGGGATGCCGAAGACCAGGCCCATCCCCGCCAGAAACAGCAGGCAACCAAACGAGTACACCCCGGCCATCAGCGACCATTCCAGCATCGTTGGCGCGTAGGACGAGATGGAACCCGTGAAAGCGGCGGGCCGCATCAACGAGGGCAGCAGCAGGTAGGTGCGCTCGGCAAACACCCCCACGACCACCAGCAGCGAGGCCACTCCGATTGTGGCGGTCGCCCGCTTGCTCTTCGGTAGCCCCAGCAACAACAGCGGGATCAGCAGGCCTACGATCGCGTCGAACCAGAAGATCCTGGAGAAGCGGCCGAAGAGCAGTTCGTTGAACACCGCAAGGTGGGGCACGGTTCCCGAGTAACCGACGGTCAGAAATTCGCTGAAGATCAGATACATCAGCACCAGGATCGCGACAATCAAGTACCGCGCCAGCATCCGCACGACACCTTCAGCGACCGGAAAATTAAACAACCGGCGCCCAACGATCACCGCCAGCATGACCAGGGCAAACCCCGAGACCAGCGCAGAGGCAATGAACAGGGGCGCCAGGATCGAGGTGTTCCAGCCGGGCTGCCCTTTTACCAGTCCCAGGATCCACGCGGTCACGGAATGGAGCGCCACCGCGGCCGGAACCGAAATGATCGCAAGCACGCTCAAGCAGCGATGGTCCAAATCTATGGAGGCGGGAGATAGGCTGGTGTGGCCCAGGGTTGCCAACGCCACCAGGGGACGCAGCGACGGATGATCCTTGAGGCGGCGCACCAACTGCTGGCGCGCGCTGAAGTACAACAGTGCAAGACACAGGATCATGTAGCAGGAGATCACGGAGACGTCCCATAACAGCGGCGATTCAATGTTCGGGTGTAGAAACAGGTTGTACATGTACATCGGCCGCCCGAGATCCATGACGATGAAGCAAGCGGCCAGGACGAGGAAGCTCGCCGCCAGAATTTCGGACATTATCGCAACCGGCTTCATCTCTTTCTTGTCGAGCAGATGGACCAGCGCGGAAACTGCGATCCCGCCGGCGCTCAAGCCGACGCAGAAAATGAAATTGGCGATGTACAGCCCCCAGAACACGGGTCTGTTAAGCCCGGTCACTCCCAGCCCCTCAACGAACTGCCGGGAGTACATGTAAATCGCCCAGCAGACCAGCACCCCAAAAACCGCTGCCGCGGCCCAATAGGGCGTCCGGCTTCCGCTGGGGACCTCCATCGTCCCGTTCATTTGTTCACTGTAGTTCATTCCCTGTCTCCTCACCCGCTAACTGCTGCCAGTACCAGCACGCCCATCGCCGCCGCCGTCATTAACACGCCCACTCCTATCAGGATGTTAATGACGATGAAGAAAGTCCGGCCCTCCTTAGCATGGGTGGCGTCGCTAACATGGGTGGCGGCGTTCATATGGGTGGCGGTGCTCATCGTCCTGCCGCCGCTGTCCTATGAGCATTTCCGAGTTCCGAAGCCGCCCCTCGATTGGCGCCTTTCGCCATCTGGTGCGCGGCCCGCAGCGCGAAAACCGCGGCAACAGCGAGCGGGGGAAAGGCGAGCAATCCCATCCGGCCCACGACTGCCCAGTCCACGTATCCATACTGGTATGTGCTGAGCAGCACGGTCAGAACGTTGATCCAGATGAAGATCGCAACAGCGATCTCAATGGCATGCCTTTTGGCGTTCATGGTCTTTCATCTCCTTTCTGAATGTCTGTTCCCTCGCGCGGGAAGAATAAGCTGACGAGTTTTGCCCGCGTTGGAGCGGGATTCACAATCCTGTAAGCGCCCGGCTGGTCGAAGCACAGCCAATGGCCGGGAAGCAATTCCCAACTCTCATAGCCTCGCTGGATGATTGGCTGGCCTTCGACCACCAGATGCCAGGAGCACCCGGCCCACAGCGAGGGCTCGGCGAGGGTTGCACCACCACCGATCTCGATTGCCAGCACCTCCAAGTTCTCACGCTGATAGAGGACACTGATCTTGGCATCCAAGCGCTGAACCGAACGCAGCGCCGTCCCACTTCGGATCACAGGCGCCGTATGCTCAATTGCTCCATTAAGGTCCATCTGCCAATCTCCTCGTACCGAGGCACTACAGACCTACTAACGCAAGCCGGGTGCCACCGGATCGAACCGGGGGATTTTCAAAAAAGGCTGGAGATTGCTGGAGATTTAAGAGCGGCTGTGCGAGTGAGTCGGCACAACTGTTACAAAATGAAAGAGGGGGGAGAAATCACTGTTTCAAAATGAAAGCGACGAAATTATCCTTTTTCTTCGCCATTTTCCTTTCCCAGCTTGCGCCACAGCGTTACTGACGATACGCCAAGAATTTCTGCCGCGCGGGTGCGATTGCCACCGCACGCATCGAGTACTTTGCGAATGTGCTCGGCTTCAAGCTCGCGCAAGCTGCGCAGCGGGTTCTCGGGCGCCAGCTCACTGTGCGGATGCTCCGGGTGCAGGCTCGGGGGCAGTTGGGCCTGACGGATCGGCTCTCCCGGCGTGGCGAAAATCACGGCCCGCTCAATGACATTACGCAGCTCGCGGACGTTGCCCGGCCAATCGTGGCCGACCAGGGCCGCGAGCACCTCGGCGGAGAAATCGAGCGGACCCTTTTTCAGTTCATGGGCGTAGAAGGCCAAGAAGTGGCGAGCCAGCGGTATGATGTCTTCGGGACGCTTGCGCAATGGCGGCACCTCCAACTGGACGACGTTTAGGCGCCAGTAGAGGTCTTCGCGGAACCTGCCGGCCTTGATTTCCTGTTCGAGGCTTTTGTTGGTCGCCGCTATGATCCGGACGTCAACCTCCATCGGTTCGTCGGAACCCACCCGCTTGATCTGGTGCTCCTCGAGGGCGCGCAGAATCTTGGCTTGCATGTCGACCGGCATTTCTCCGATCTCGTCGAGGAACAGGGTTCCGCCATTGGCCACCTCCCAGCTGCCGCGGCGGCTGTAAACCGCGCCCGTGAACGCGCCGCGGCGATGGCCGAAAAGTTCCGATTCAAGCAGGTTGGGCGGGATGGCGGCGCAGTTGACCGTGACGAACGGATGGCCCTTGCGCGGGCTTTCGGCATGGATGAAACGCGCGACGACCTCCTTGCCGGAGCCGCTCTCGCCCACCACCAGCACGCTGCTATCGGTGGCCGCCACGGTTTTCGCCAGCCCGAACAGACGCTGCATCACCTCGCTCTGGCCGATCACCACACCGTCGCCGAACAGATTTTGCAGCTCGAGCCTCAAATAGACGTTTTCGTCAAGCAGCCGCTTCTGCTCCATGGCCCTGCCGATCACATGTCTGAGCTGGTCGGGAGTGAAAGGCTTGGGCAGATAGTCCGTCGCGCCCAGCTTGATCGCGGTCACCGCAGACTCGATGGTTGCGTAGCCGGTGATCATGACCACGATCGTACCGGGACAGGTTTGCTTGATGTGTTCGAGCAGCGCCATGCCGTCCATTCCCGGCAGCTTGATGTCGCATAGCACCAGGTCCACCGGGCCGCGCTCAAGCCTGGCCTGGGCGGCCTCGGCGCTGGCCGCAACCTCAACCGAGTAGCCCACCCGCTCGAGCGCCGTCTTGATCGATTCGACGACATTGCGCTCGTCGTCGACCGCCAAGATCCGTCCAAGCGGCGTCTCGCTCACGCGCTCAGCTCCGTCGAAAGTGGAAGAATGATTTTTACGCTGGTCCCACCCTGGCCGTCCGGACCGGCTGCTTCACGGGCGCGGCTTTCCATCTCAAGCCGGCCCATGTGCTCCTCGATTATGCCGTAACTGATCGAAAGTCCGAGCCCGGTGCCCTCGCGTTTGGTGGTGAAAAACGGCTCGAAAACCCGCGAACGGTTCTCCTCCGGAATTCCAACGCCTGTGTCCTTGACCTCGATCGTCAGGCAATTGCCGGTGAGCTGCGCGCTGACCGATAGGCAGCCTCCGCCCTCCATCGCCTGCGCCGCGTTAACGAACAGGTTGGTAAAAACCTGCACCATTCGCTCGGAATCCCAGAATACCTCGGGAAGGCCGGCTTCGATTCGGCGCTCAAGCCTGATGCCGCGGAGATCGAGTTCATGCTCGACCAGCCTCAACGCCTGATCGATGACCTCCTCGGGCCTGCATCGGGCCTTGCGCAGGTCGTGGCGGCGGGAAAATGTGCGCAGATCATCGATGATGCGCCTGCAACGGCCGGCATCTTCGTCGATTCTCTTAAGCTCACCGTAAAGCGGGGAGTCGTGCCCGACCTCTTCGATCAGCAGGTTAGCGTTCATCAGGATGCCGGTCAGCGGGTTGTTGAGCTCATGGGCGACGCCGCTTGCGAGCAGCCCGAGCGAGGCGAGCTTCTCCGACTGGCGCAGCGCCTCGTCCTTTCGCTTCAGTTCCTCGGTCCGCCGCATGACCCGCTCCTCGAGGTTGCGGCTGTACCGGTTCAGCTGATTGCGATAACGCTCCACCTCCTCCACCATCGCGTTGAACGACAGGGCCAGTTCACCGATCTCGCCCGAAGTGACCATCACTCGGTATCCCCAGTCTCCCGCCCTCACGCGGCGAGTGCCCTGGAGCAGACCCTGGATGGGGCGCGAAACCCGGTTCGCCAAGAAGGCCGCGATGCACGAGCCCATCACCACAACCGCAAAGCTCACCAGGATCATCAGGGTCAAAGCGCGCTGGCTGAGCGCCTGCGACTGTTCGCGCAAGGCCGCGACCCGTTTGACCAGGGTGTCCGCCATCGTCTGGAGCCGGTGGGTTATCCCGGAAACCAGTTGGTCAACCTCGTCCGCGTCGCCGGGACGGTATGATTGTGCGCCCGGGCTCGCCACTTCGAAGACCTTAAGGCCTTGGACCCGCAGCCGCTCGAACTTGGGGCTGAGCGAAGCCGCCATCTCATTGGTCGTCAACCGCGAGTTCCCGTGACAGGAGGCCGAGGCGCACGACGTCAGTTGCTCCTGCGCCGAATGCACCGCGCCCTCGAACTCCTGCGGGCCGCCGTCGTGCCGGTGAAGCAGGAAAGCTCGCGCGACGGCGTCCGCCTTGAAGAGCGCCAGTTGGATATGGTCGGTGGCCTCCAGCGACAAGCTGATTTCGTCGAGTTGGCGGTTGACGGCGACCAGCGAACGGACCGAATAGATGGTGAAAAGTCCCAATACGATCGTCCCCGGGATGGTGGCGATTAGGAAGCCTAGTATGAAACGGCGGGTGAGATTCCCCCTGCGGGGCCTATTTGAAGGTTCGCTCTGCGGCCTGGAATTGCCGCCGTCGCCGGCATTGATTGGCCCTGCGCCAGAAGCGACGACTGGTGACGCGTTGGAAGTCACTCGCGCGCCCTAGAACTCGACTCGCAGAGAGCTGTTGATGGGGAGCTGCAAAGGCCATTTTCGCGCCTCACCCACCGGCTGCCCTCCTCCACACCGCCACAGGCGCATCCAAATCCGCATGTATCAGAATCTTATCAAATTGGTAGAGCAATTTGAAAACGGGAATCCGGGTTAAGAAAGAAAATGCTTGGCCGCCCTTTGGGCGGCCAAGCACATGACGCCCTAGATGCTAGGCGATGCGCAGTAAAAATTCAAGCGGGCGGCCGCACGTCGATCAAGCGGCTCAGGTATTGGCGACGCTCGCGCCGCGCAAGCAGATCATGGAACTGGCCAGCCTCGCCTTCGTCGAGCGCGCCGAGAACGTGGTGTTCCTCGGGCCATCGGGCGTGTGAAGGCTCTGGCCGCGGTCATTGTAAGCTCAACGAACGGAGCCGGTGATCAGCAGTCCCGCAATCGCGAGCATCAAGGCCGGCGGCATCACCAATGTCCCGAGTTTCAGAAAGCTCCAGGCGCTCACATTCTGATTTTCGCGGCGCAGGGCGGACAGCCACAGGATGGTTGCCAGCGATCCGGTAACGGACAGATTCGGTCCGAGGTCCACGCCGATGAGCACCGCGCTGGCGACCTGCCGCGGTACATGCGAAGCAGACACAACGGAGCCTGCCAGCAGACCGGCCGGCAGGTTGTTGACCAGGTTGCAAATCAGGGCCAGAGTCACGCCCGCCGCCCAAGTCGTTGCAATCGCGGAGCGATCTGCCTCCATCTGCAGAACATGAATCAGCACCTTGAGCACGCCGCTACGATCAAGCGCCTCTACCATCACGAACAGACCGGCCACCAGTGGCAAGATTTCCCAGGGAGCGTTCTTCATGACACTCCACGGTGACTCGCGCTTTAGAAGCAGCACTACCGCAGCAGTCGCGACCGCGGCGACAAATGTCGGCAGTCCAAGGTCAACGCCGAAGCCGGAGACAAGCAGCAGCAGGATTCCCGTGCCCACGATGCCACAAGCGGTCATGCGGCCGCCGCTGGACAGACCAGGTGCATCGACCTCAGCGTCCATTACCTCCTGCCTCAACGAATGCCGCTGCGTGAACCGAAGGACTGCGTAGGTAACCGCGATCGACAGGATCGATGGCAACGCGAACCGCCCGAGCCATTGCAGCAGCGGCGGCATGTGGTCACGGAATATGATCAGGTTGGCCGGATTTGAGATCGGTAGGACGAAGCTTGCCGCGTTTGCTATAAACGCGCAGATCAACAGGTAGGGGAGCGGGTCCTTCACCTTGGCGGCCTTGGTCGCGGCGAACACGGCCGGCGTGAGAACGACCGCAGTAGCGTCGTTCGACATAAAAATTGTAACCACTGTGCCGACGCCATAAATCAGCGCGAACAGCTTCATCGCGGAGCCGCCCGCCAAGCGAGCGGCTCGCCCGGCCAGAAAGTCAAACAAACCCTCTTTTCGCGCCAACTCCGCGAGCAGCATCATGCCGCTCAGAAACAGGTACACATCAGTGCCCTTAGCGACCGCTTTCAGCGCGTCGCTCCATGGCAGCAGACCAAACACGATCAGCATGACCGCACCAGTCACGGCCCAGGTCGCCTCAGGCAGGTTCCAAGGGCGGACGATCACGCCAAGAGTGCTCAGCGCGACGATTGCCCAGATAGTGTCATTGGCAATCGTCAACGCTTCGCCATCGACGCCGGCGCGTGCGCATCGCCCTTCCATTCGAGGGTTTCGGGCATGAAGAGCCACAGGATCGCAAAGGCCGCCGCCGCCACGGAGGCCAGGAACAGAAACCCGGCTCGGTCACTGAAGTGGTGAACGATGGATCCGGCGATCGTTTGACTGAGAGCCGCGCCGATTCCCACGGCCGTCGCGATCGCACCCAGCGTAAGATTAAACCGCCCGGTGCCGCGCGTCAGATCGGCGATCACCAATACGGAAACGACGCCGAAAATGCCGACGCCGATGCCGTCGAGCAGCTGTATGCCGACGAGCAGGTAGAGGTTGTGGGTGAGGGTGTAAAGGACGCCGCGGATCGGCAGCACCCCGAACCCTATGAGCAGCAGGGGCTTTCTGCCCCATGAGCCCGCACTCCGGCCCGCCCATGCCGCGAGAAGTGTGATCGTAAACTGCGTTGTCACGACACAGGCGGACATGAACATCATGGAAGTGCGACCCTTGCCCTTCGCCAGCATCTCGCCGAGTAGCGGAAGCATCGCTGCATTGGCGAAATGAAACATGACCGCGCAGCACAGGAAGATCATCAGCGGGCGATCCTCGATCAGTTCCAGGACACTTGCCGGATTTCCGCGATCCTCGCCGTCCCTGGCTCCCCTGGCCAGTTCGTAGTCGATCTCGTCGGGTCGGATGAGGAACAGCGACAGGATCGTCGGGACTGCCAGAACCGCGACAAAGAAAAAGACGCCGCGGTTCGAAATGAAATATCCGATCAACCCCATCATTAGGGCGGCGACCACGTTGCCGGCAGAGTTGAATGCCTGGTTTCGTCCCTGGCGGAGATTGAAGAGTCTATGCCCGACAATCCCAAGAGAGATGGCGGCGATGGCAGGCATGAAGAAACTGGACATTGCGCCGATGAACATTTGCGCTGTCACGACCGGCCAGAACGAAGGAAAGAACGCAATGAAGAGAGCTCCGATGGCCAAGGCGGCCACTCCCGCCGCAATCAGCGCTCTTTTGGACTTGAGCCAGTCCACCAATGCGCCCGCCGGCGTTTGCGATGCGATGCCGGCGACTGCGCCAATCGTGAGCGCAAGGCCCACGCGCTGCTCGTTCCAGCCATAGCCGGCAAGGTAGATCGCGAGGAACGGCCCCACGCCGCTTTGCACGTCGGCGAGCAGAAAGTTGAGCCAGTCGAGTCCGCGCAAGCTCCGGGCGGAAGGCTGCCTGTCCACGTCCGAGTCGCGAGTAACGATAGTCGGCCTATCGTCTGGCTGGGACGCTCGGCCGCTCGGCGGTCGTCGCATCATTCGAGAAGCTCTTCAGGTTCGCCGGAGTTGCGCGTCGCCGGAACTCGTCTCGGCACAGGTGAGCATGGCATTGGGGAATTGTACTCCGCCTGAATGCAACGGATAGAATGCGACCGGCGAGAATGGATGGTGCGGCGATGACTCGTTAAGGCACGGAGGCAATCCCCGACACAACATTAATCGATAAACCGCTATCGTACCGGCCGCGAACCATTCAACAGAGCGGCGAGGGGGAAGGTCCCTGTGCCTTGTCAAAACCTGTTCCATGCGAGCGGGAATGCGTATAGTCAGACTGATATGGAAAAATCTGGTTCCGCAGCAGGGCAAGGGGTGAAGTGTCCATGATGCCCTCGATCGACTTCGCGAAAGCGCCCTTTCTGGTTATCTGGGAAACGACTCAGGCGTGCGACCTCGCCTGCAGCCATTGCCGCGCCTCGGCTCAACCGTTGCGCCATTGCGACGAACTGACCACCGCGCAAGGCTTCGCTCTCCTTGCCGAGGCCGCTGCGATGGGCACTCCGGTGTTTATCCTAAGCGGTGGCGACCCGCTCAAACGTCCCGACCTGTTGGACCTCGTGCGCGAGGGCAAGCGGCTCGGCCTGCGCATGGGAACCATTCCCGCGGCAACTCCAGCACTTACTCCGACCGTGGTGCGCCAGTTGAAGGAGGCGGGCCTGGACCAGATGGCGCTGAGCCTCGATTATCCGCGCGCTGACCTTCACGACGGTTTCCGCGGAGTACCCGGCGCCTTCAACAAGACGATGGCGGCAGTCGAATGGGCACACCAATGCGATCTGCCGCTACAGATCAACACGACGCTGTGGGCTGGTTCGGCGCCGTTTCTGTCCGACATGGCTGAGTTGGTCGAACGTCTTCGAGCGGTCTTCTGGGAGGTGTTCTTCCTGGTCCCGATGGGTCGCGGCGAAGTCCTGGATGGAGTCGCGGCAAACCAGTGTGAGGAACTCTTCGCGATCTTATACGCGGTCCAGAAAAAGTCGCACTTCATCGTGAAGGTGACCGAGGCACCCCACTATCGGCGCTATGTCGCGCAACACGAGGCGGAAAGCAGCGGCAAGCAGCACCAGGGTCACCCCGGCTCGGTGGCGATGCCCGACATGCTTCGGCGGTCGGAAGGGCCGGGACACACCGTTGGGCTTGCGCCTCACGGCGTCAACGCCGGCAAGGGCTTTGTCTTCGTGTCCCACACCGGGGAGGTCTATCCGAGCGGATTCCTGCCGGTTTCTGCCGGAAACGTGCGATCGCAAAGCTTGGCCGAGATTTATCGTGACTCCGCGCTCTTCCGCACGCTGCGTGACCCCGCCGCGCTGCGCGGCAGGTGCGGGCGGTGCGAGTATCGCAGCTTCTGCGGCGGCTCGCGCTCGCGCGCCTATGCGCTGACGGGCGACTTTCTCGCGACTGACCCGTGGTGCAACTATCAACCTGCCCGGTCCGCCGCTTAGCCAAGCCCTGCGGCTGGCAAAACCTCTACCCCTTGCGAAGCGCAACCGCGGCGCGGGCCGGCTCGATCGCGCCGTAGCAGACAATCGGATCGAACAGGCCGAGTATGGTGCGATCGTCGGACAGCAGGCCGCGCATCGGATGGCGCCCGAGATGCGCTTCAGCGAACAGATGCGCGATCACCGCCTTGCGCGCGCTGCCGGAAGTGCTGAGCTCGAAGGCGGCCTCCTCGAGCAGCAAGGCGGCGGAGGCGGCGTCAGCTAGATAGTTGCCGAAGACGCGCGCGCGCAATTGCGCGACCTCGCGGTCGAGACGTGAGAGATGCGCGAGCGCCTCACGCACTTCACCGAGCGCGCGAGCCACCGTCTCACGCGTGGCGGCAAGCAGGGCGCCGCCGGCCTCGACGCGTTCGCCGAGCGCGGCGAAGGCGCCTTGCATCACCTGCTCGCTGCGCAGCGCGCGCAGGATGTCGAGGCAGATGATGTTCTCGGTGCCTTCCCAGATCGTGTTGCTCTGCGCGTCGCGCAACTGGCGCGCGAGCGGCCAGTTTTCGACATAACCGTTGCCGCCATGAACTTCGACGGCCTGCGAGGCGAACTCGACCCCGCGCCGGCTGGCGCGCAACTTCGCGACCGGCACGAGCAGGCGCCCGAGCGCGTTATCGCCCGCGGCGGAGGCGAAGACCAGCGCCGCCGCGGCCTCCATCTCGACCGTCATGCCCACCAGCATCTCGCGCATCATCGGGAGATCGCGCAGCGCGTGGCCGAACGCGCTGCGCTGCCAGGAGAAGATCGCAGACTCGAGGAACGAGCGGCGCATGATGCCAAGGCCCATCACGGCGACGCCGAGCCGCGAGTCATTGACCATCTCCATCATGCGGTTGATCCCTTGGCCGTCGCGCGCCGTGCCGCCGCTGCCGGCGAGCAGGGACGCTTCGGCGTCGATGAAGTCAACTTCGGCGGTGGGCACCGCGCGGGTGCCGAGCTTGTCCTTGAGGCGGCGAATGGAGATGCCGTTGCGGGAGCCATCGTGGCGCAAGCGCGGCACCAGAAACAGCGCGACGCCGCGCAGCCCGTCGGCGCCGCCGTCGGGGCGGGCGAGCGTCGCGATCGCGCTGGCATCGACATTTGAGCAGAACCACTTGGAGCCGTTCAGGATCCAGCGATCGCCGTCGCGGCGCGCGGTGGTGGTGAGCGTGGCGAGGTCGGAGCCGCCGGTTTTCTCGGTCATGAACATCGCGCCGTCCCATGCGTCGTCGAAGTGCTCAGCGGTGAGACGCGGCATGAACTCGCGCTGCACCTCCGGCGCCGCGAAGCGGCGCACCAGGCCGATCACCCCGCTGGTCATGCCGACCGAACAGAGCATCCCAATCTCGGCCTGCGACAGCATGTAGTTGAACGCGATCCGGATCACCTCGGGCAGGTGGCGGCCGCGGCGGCGCGCTTCATTGTACAGACGTGGGCCGCTTAGGCCGGCTTCCCAGAGGTCGCGCTTGGTGGCGAGCGCGCCGGGATGGTGGCGCACTTCGTCGAGCGGATCGCCCCAGCGGTCGAACTTGACAAGTTCGGGTGGATGCTTGTCGGTGACCTCAGCGCGCGCGGCGACCGGACCGCCGCACAGCGCCCCGAACTTGCGCAGCTCCGGCTCGAGCCAGTCGAGATCGGCGGGGTCGAGCAACCGGCGCATCAGAAATTGCAGGTTGGGATCGATGTCGTACCAGTTAAGTCCGATTGCGCTCTGGAATTCCGCGTAGTCGATCATGGCCGGGTCTCCCGCTGCTGCAAGGCGCCACAGATTGGAGGCATGGCGGCGCCGCTCTCGATTCAAAAGTTACTCGCGCGCGTGCAAGCTGTCCATCGGAGCGCCGGATTCTCCGCACCGCGGCTACTTTTGGAACTTGCGAAAATCCGGCGTGCGCCGCTCCATGAACGCGTTGCGTCCCTCCATGGATTCTTCGGTGCGGTAGTAGAGTCCCAGCGAGATTCCGCCCATCGCTCCGATTCCTTTGATGTGGTCGGTTTCGGCGTTGAACGAGGCCTTGGCGATCCTGATCGCGGTAGGGCTCAAGGCCAGAATCTCGCGTCCCCAAGCGCGTGCCTCGTCCATCAACTGCGCGGCGGGCACCACCTTGTTGACCAGGCCCATCTCCAGAGCTTCCTGCGCCGAATACTGGCGGCACAGGAACCAAATCTCGCGCGCTTTTTTCTCGCCGACCAGACGTGTCAGGTAGGCGGTGCCGAATCCGGGATCGACGCTGCCAACCCGCGGGCCGACCTGGCCGAAGCGGGCGGTATCGGCCGCGATAGAAAGGTCGCAGATTATGTGGAGGACGTGTCCGCCGCCGATTGCGTAGCCGTTGACCGCGGCGATAACAGGCTTCGGAATGTCGCGGATGACTTCGTGCAGCGCTTCGACGTCCATCCCGCCGCGATAGCCTCCACCGCTGCGCACGGCTTGATCACCGCCCGAGCTGAAGGCGCGGTCGCCGGCGCCGGTCAGAATCACCACCCCGATCGAGCGGTCTCGCCAGGCGTCCCTAAAGGCCTCCACCATCTCGTCCACGGTCTCACCGCGAAACGCGTTACGGACCTCCGGACGGTTGATTGCGATGGTGGCGATCCCGTCTTGCTTCTCGTAGATGATGTCCTCAAATGCCATCTGCGTCTCCTTCAGCCGCGGCGCACGCGACCTTTGCGCCACGACGTCTATGCTATTGCAATTCCACAGCTAGCGGGCGAAGGCCGCCTTCAAGGCGTCGGCGGCTTGCCGCAGGCCCTCTTTGCCTTTGTCGAGCGCGTCGGCGAAGCTGACGAAGGCGTGGGTCACGCCTTCGTAGCGCGTACAGGTGACGTTGACGCCGGCGGCGATGAGGCGCTCGGCGAATCGCTCGCCTTCGTCGCGCAGTGGATCGTGGCTGGCAGTCAGAACGAGTGCTGGCGGCAGGCCCTTCAAGTTTTTCGCGCGCAGCGGGCAGGCGTAGGGATTATTTTTTTCGACGCCGGGGTCGAGGTAATTTTTCCAGAACCATTCCATGTCGGCGCGCGACAGCACGTAGCCGTCGGCGGCGAATTCCTTCTGCGACGGCGTGTCGAGCGCGCAATCGGTGACAGGATAAAGGAGCAACTGGAACTTGATCGCGGGACCGCCGCGATCGCGCGCCATCATCGAGACCACCGCGGCCAGATTTGCGCCCGCGCTGTCGCCGCCGACCGCCATCCGCGACGCATCCGCGCCAAGAGCGGCCGCGTTTTCGGCTACCCACTTCGTGGCCGCGTAGCAATCCTCGGCGCCGGCCGGAAAAACGTGCTCGGGCGCGAGCCGGTAATCGATCGACACGACCACGCATCCCGCACCGTTGGCGAGCGCGCGGCAGACGTGGTCGTGACTCTCCAAATCTCCGAGCACCCATCCGCCGCCGTGGAAATAGACCATCACGCCCATCGGCGGACTGGCCTCGGGGGTGTAAACCCGCACTGCGATTTGACCGTTGGCGCCCTGAATGTGGCGATCCTCGACGCGATAGATGGCAGGCGCCGGAGTCGGATTCGCCTCGATCAGCGCGCGCATCTTGGCCCGCGCCTGCTCGGCAGTTTCTGCGCGCAGGAACATCGGGCCCGCCGCGTTGAACGCGTCGAGTATGATTTTCATCTGGGGGTCGAGGGTGCTTGCCATGCAAACTCTCCTTGGACCGCTCGTGATCGACAGTGCCCGGCGACGATCCAGAACTCAGCGAGATACTTAAGTTAGGCGGGCCTGATAGGCAAGCGCCGGCGCGCGCCGCTAGTTCGCGAAACGGTGAAAGCGGGCGCGCCAATGCGCGCGGAACCAGGGCTCGCCGTCGCGCGTGCCGTACACGTCGGCGTTGACCATCATGTCATCGCCGCCGATCCGGCAGTCGAGGTTGGTGGCTTCGTCAACCGCAAACGTTGCCGATCGTGACAAGCCATCGCTGTGGGTTTTATATTCGTCGAAATATAGCCGCGAGCGCATCGCCGCGTAGGCGCGGCCGTCGGTCGTAATCGGCACCACGTTGCCATGCGGATTGACAATCTTCTCGCTCGGCGCGACGCCGGTCTCGGTAAACGTGAGCGTGAACGGCTGATCGCGGACGCGTTTGTAGCACAGCCGGTAGGTCTTCGGGGTCCAGAAACCGATTTTGTGCGCGCCCGGTTCGCGCCTGATCCAATCGAGTTGATTCACCTGTCCATCCCAGCATCCGCGGAACACGGCAGGCAGAGCAGGAAGCGCTTGCGCCGTCATCGGCGCGACGTTCACGGGAGCAGGCGGGGGAGATGGGACGGGTTGGAGCTGCGCGGGCGCAGGCCTCCACAATTCCTGCGGCAGCAATTGAATCGTGTCGCCATTATCCCCGCCGGAGGGCGCCCACGAGGTCGGCGGCGGCGCCGGACGCGTTGGAATATTCGGCTGATTCTGCTGCGCGGGTCCGGGGACCTCGAGCGTTGACTGCGCGCGAGCGGACCGAATCCCAATCGAAGCCAGTCCGCAGGCGAGCGCACATAATATAAGAGTGCGGGTCCGCATCGAGCAACTATTCTATTATACTTGAATGCATATCGAGTGCCGCGGATTCTGGCGACTGCGCCGTAGATTGACCGCGAAGCGACAGCTACCATCGGGAAAAGTTCGCAACAGTTTCCCATCAATGCCGGCCGAGGAAGATGAGCGATCAGAATGTGAATTTCGAAGCAGCGTGGGCGATCAGCCAGGCGCCGGCGACCGGACGCCGCGCCCAGGCGCATCGATTGGCCAATGCGATGCGGCGGGTGATCGACCACTTGGTGCAGGTCGCCGCGCCTGAGGAAGACTTGTCAGCCGCCGCCGACGCGTTGGAGCGCTACGCCCGGCGTTTGTCGAAATATCCGATCTCGCGCAGCTACGAGGGGTTTGCCGAGAGCGCCAACGCCGGCGACCCGCGCGCGTTCTTCGATCACAGCCCGCTGATTGGAATCGCAAATCCGCTCGCGCCGCCGATTCGGCTGGCCGTGCTCGGCGACAAGGTCGAGGGCCGCGGGACGTTCGGCGTCGCATATGAAGGTCCGCCGGGACACGTGCACGGAGGATTTCTCGCCGCCGCGTTCGACGAGGTGCTCGGAATGGCGCAGTCGCTGACGGGTAATCCCGGCATGACGGGGACGCTTACGATTCGTTACCGGCGGCCGACGCCGTTGCTGACCGAGCTTACCTTCGAGGCGTACGTCGATCGCGTCGAGGGGCGCAAGATATTCACCCATGGAACATTGTCAGCGAACGGTCTGCTGACGGCAGAAGCCGAGGGACTGTTCATCGCAGTCGGGCAGGAGCGCTTCGCCGCGATGGCGGCGCTGGTCACCGACCGCGCAAATTTGGAGGATGAAAAAAATCCGCGGGAAAGACCGCGCCCGAGAATTAAGGATTAGGCAGTAGCCGGAGGGAACCTATAGTAAGGACTACTCAATTGAGCATGCGCAGCATTAGCGCGTGTATCGCGATATACTATCGAGAGAGTAATAAGATCGCGAATCAATTGGCGACTGGCTATTTGCAGTTCACGCTTATGACTACACGGCGGCCTTCCCCGCAGATGGGGAAGGCCGCTTGCGGCGTCGCCGTCGGATGCATGGCCGACCGAGATTACCGCTCGGCCTTTGGCCTCTTGTAGTAGGGCTTGGCGGGACCCGCGATTATCGCAATCGCAATAGCCACTCCCGCCACCAATGATATTGCTTCCAGCAATGATACTCCCATCATTTTGCTCCTAATTCACCTTCTCGTGCGTGGTACGCGATGCATCGATTTAGAGGCCCACGAACGAGAGAACGATGTACGCCAGCGTCAGGAATGCGAACGCCGCACCGGGCAATTCGCTGAGCAGACTGTTTTGCGCGATACGATTGGCGGCGACAGTCTCGGTCTGCTCCCTTATCTGCTGAAAACCTGCGAATCTCTGACTAATCGTGGTAGCAGCCATTTTCCTTGCCTCCTGTAAAAATTCGTCGTCAGCATGGGTAGAGCAAGGCCGATGCCAAGGACCGAAGCGTTTATTTCATTGGATTATTTCCGACAGATACAGTCTTGATTATTTGCGATTCGCAAAATATTTGCCGCGAGTCGCGAAACCTCCGCCATTTGCATAGAGGCCGTCGCTCAAGTCGGCTCATCGATGCGAAGCAGCCGAGCGACTGCATGCAGCGCGATCACGTCGTCAAGATTGCAGCTATTGTTACGAACGCGTTACGGACGCGGCGGCATCGCGATGGCTCCCACGGCGTACACGACGGCCCGAAGTCGAGCAACGTGTAGGTGTGGGTCATTAGCCGTCCGACGCGCGAGCGCCAGTTTGGGTTGACCGCGTGGCCGGACTCGGCCTTTAATGCCCGTCATGGTTGGAATTGTTTCTTACGGTTCGTACGTTCCGTACCGACGCCTCAAGCGCTCCGCGATCGGCGCCGTCCTCGGCACGCCCGCCGGCAAGGGCGAGCGCGCAATAGCGAGCTTCGACGAAGACAGCGTATCGATGGCGGTCGAGGCGGTTCGCGACGCCCTCAAAGCCGCGCCGCCCGGCGACGTGCAGGCGCTCATCTTCGCAACCACGACGCCGCCCTACGCGGAAAAACTCAGCGCCGCGGTGATCGGCGCAGCCGCGATGCTCCCGGCGGAAATTCGCGCATCGGATATGACCGGCTCGGTCCGCGCCGGATTGTCTGCTCTGCTGCAAGGCGCCGATGCGATTGGCGGCGGCGCCAAGCGCGCGCTCGTCGCGATCGGTGATTGCCGACTGGCAGCGCCCGAGGGCAAGGCCGAGCAGACGAGCGGCGACGGCGCGGTCGCTTTCGTGCTCGGTTCGGAGGGCGTGATCGCCGAAATCGAGGCGAGCGCCTCGCTGACGCGCGAGTTCCTGGACAGCTGGCGCGCGCAGGGCGAGCGTTTTTCGCATTCATGGGAAGAGCGCTTCACGCTGACGCAGGCGCATTCTCCGCTGCTCGGTACGGTGATCAAGAACGTGCTGGAGAAGGCGAAAGTCGCGCCGGGCGATCTGTCGAAGGTAATCCTCGACGCGCCCAACGCCCGCGCGGCCGACGAAATCGCGCGTGCGCTCAAGATCGATCCCGCCAAATTATCAGATTCATTTGCCTTGACGGTCGGACAAACCGGCGCCGCGCACGCGGGCCTGATGCTCGCGGCCGCGCTGCCGTCCGCCAAGCCGGGAGACAGGATACTCGTCGCGACGGTGGCCGACGGCGCCGATGCGATTTTGCTCCGCGTCACGCCGGCCAACGCCGGCTTCAAACCGGTGCGTTCTGTCGGCCGCATGATCGAGTCCAAGGGCGACGTGTCTTACGCCAGCTATCTCAAGTGGCGCGAGATTCTGCCCACCGAACCGCCGCGACGTCCGGATCCCGACCGGCCCGCGGGACCGCCGATGATGCGCTCGGAGAAATGGAAGTTCGGTTTTGTCGGTTCGCGATGCACCAACTGCGGGACTCCACAGCTTCCGCCGCAGCTGGTCTGCGTGAAATGCCATCAGCGCGGCAAGATGGAACCCTATGGATTCGCCGACCGCACCGCAAAAATCGCCACCTACGCAATCGATCGCCTCGCCTATTCTCTCAATCCGCCGACTGTCAACGTCGTGATCGACTTCGCCGGCGGCGGCCGCTTCGTGTGCGAGATGACCGACTGCGAACCCGACAAGGTCGCGATCGGCGACGAAATCGAAATGACGTTTCGCCGGCTCTTTACTGCCGCCGGCGTCAATAACTATTTCTGGAAAGCGCGCCCCAGGCGTTAAGGCCGAGGAGAACATCAATGGCAAGCAAAGGAATCAAGGACCGCGTCGCGATCGTCGGGATGGGATGCACCAAGTTCGGTGAGCTTTGGGACAAGGGGACGGACGACCTCCTTGTGGATGCCGCGTACCAGGCCTTTGAATCGGCGGGCATCGAGCCCAACGACGTTGACGCGTACTGGCTCGGCACCATGGCGTCGGGAATCTCGGGCCTGACGCTCTCCGAGCCGCTCAAGATTCAGTACAAGCCGGTCACTCGCGTCGAAAATATGTGCGCGACGGGATCGGAGGCGCTTCGGCAGGCGTGCTACGCGGTCGCGTCGGGCGCGTTCGACGTCGCGATGGCGATCGGCGTCGAGAAGCTCAAGGACTCGGGCTACTCGGGATTGGTGATCAACAATCCGCCCAACGACGGCACCGAGGGCAGCATGACAGCGCCCGCGTCGTTCTCGCTGCTGGCGCCGGCGTACTTCAAGAAGTACGGACTCGACCCCGACAAGGGCAAGGACGTGCTGACGCGGATCGCATGGAAGAATCACAAGAACGGCGCGAAAAATCCCAAGGCGCAGTTCCAGAAGGAAGTGTCGCTCGAGACAATCAAGAACTCGCCCAAGATTGCCGACCCGCTCGGAATCATGGATTGCTCGGGCGTGTCCGACGGCTCCGCGGCGGCGATCGTCGTCCGCGCCGAGGACGCGCACAAGTACTGCAAGAATCCCATCTACATAAAGGCGTTGTCGTTCATCGCGGGGCCGGCGGAAGGACCGCTGTCGCAGGACTACGATTTCACGACCTTCAGCGAGGTCGTCGCCAGCGCCAAAGACGCGTACGCCCAGGCCGGCATCACCAATCCTCGCGAACAAATCAGCATGGCCGAGGTCCACGATTGCTTCACGCCCACCGAACTCGTGCTTTACGAGGATTTTGGCTTCAGCCCGCGCGGGACCGCATGGCAGGACGTGATGGACGGGTTTTTCGATCTCGAAGGCAAGCTGCCGGTCAATCCGGACGGCGGTCTCAAGTCGTTCGGCCATCCGATTGGCGCGTCGGGCCTGCGCATGATGTACGAGATGTGGCTGCAGATACGCGGTGAGGCGGGACCGCGTCAGATCAAGAATCCGAAACTTGGACTGACGCACAATTTAGGCGGCGCGCCGGGCCGATGCGTCAGCTTCGTGTCGGTGGTCGGCAGCCAGGTCGGATAGTCGGAGCGCGTCTCTTTCCTTGATCGATAAAAACGGCCGGCATCGTCGAATGCCGGCCGTTTTCTTTGCGCGACTACGATGCAGAACGCCGCTCCATTACTCAAACGAATAGCCACCGGCGTAGTCATTTTAATATGTGTTCTATACGCCGGCGAATTTATTTCAGTTAAGTATAGAATTCCCGCGAGTCGAGAGCCTTTCGGAACCGTGCAGATCAATAAGTATTACGCGGTGCCTCAGAAGAACGGCAAGACCGAGTTCGAACCGGGCGAGCCGGAGACGCAGACCTGTGTCAACACGATATTTCCGCACCTGGGTTACAGTCCGTGCTGGTACGTCAAACGGCATAGAAACCAGCAGATAAATCTCTGACGCCGCGCCCCAGGCAACTCCCCTGCCAATCAAACCGGCCTCATCCTTAACTCGGAGGCGCCCAGGTTAGTGCGCCATTTAGCTTAAGCAGATTCGATCACAGGCATCGCGTCCGGGCCATCGGGAACATCCGTTCACCCGAAGCCGGTTCGCCCCGACCGCCACGCTCATCGCGGCGTGCGCCGCGTCCACCGTGACCTGAGCGGCTTCCCCGTCGGCGGGGCAGATTACCTGCAGGGGCTTTTTGAAGTCCGCGAAGGCAGTGATTGAGGCGGTGATCGAGGCTTTACGCACGCCGGTAAGCGAGCGTTCCAAGGCCTCCATGGTCTGGCGGTATCCTTCCTCGATAATACGCGAGTAAACCTTCCATTCGAGCATGCCGACTTCCGGCAGGCGCGGGTTGATGATCAGGTCCGCGTGGGTGCGCTGATGTCTGAGCAGCGCGTCGCTGCTTACAGTGCCGGCCCGCATTAGCAAACTAATGATATTGGGTGCGCCGCCGCGCTGTGCGCGCAGTAAGCGCCAGAGCGTCTGCTCTTCGAGATCGTCGAAGTGCGATTTGAGCGGGTGATCCTGTCCCACATCGACACCGACCACCAGCCCGCGATGCATCGTGCTCATCACGTCCACCGGCAGGTTGTTGAGCACTGCTCCGTCGGCCAGGAAATGACCATCCGCGGTGACCACCGGTGTTAGGACACCCGGCAAGGACGCGCTTGCGCGCAGCGCCCGCCATAGTGGTCCGAAACGATGAGTCACCTCGAGCCCGGTGGTCAGGTTCGTCGAGGTACAGTAGAACGAGTGCCAGCACTCCTCGATCAGAGCATCGCCGAATAGCTCGCGCAGGCTGCGTGAGAGCTTGCGTCCCCGGATCAAGGCGAACAGCGGAAGCGTATAATCGTTGAGCGGATTGGTGTCGACCAAAGCGCGGCGCAGATGAGCGATCATCTGAGGCTCGTCCCATTCCAGCGCCGCCGCGGCTGCGATGATTGCGCCCATACTGGTGCCACCAAAAAGATCGAGCGGAATGCCGGCAGCGCGAAACGCGCGTAGCACCCCAATATGGGCGAAGCCGCGCGCGCCGCCGCCGGAAAATACGATCCCCATCGAGCGGCCGGAAACCAGGCGAGCCAGCCGCGCGAAGTCATCCGCGTTGCCTTCGCGCACGTGGATAGGGAACCCCGCTCTCAAGCACTGGAGCATCTGTTCAACCTGGAACACGGCCCGCCCTTGTGAAGCGTGCACGACTACCAGATCAACCATTTCGGGGCTGATTCGGCGGGGCACCAGCCCGGCGATTTGCAACTCGGTAGGCGGACTGCAAACCGCATCGGCGACCAGGATGACGCGGTCAGCTTGACGCATGCATAAACTCGTCCATTGTGAAGCCGCCGGGTCGGCTTGATACAGGAGCAGATCGTGCGCTTCCTCGACGGAAGTAAACCACTCGCTGCCGCGATCCGACGAACTGCCGTCGGCCACGAACGCTCGAACTCCCAGGCCCTTGAACGCGGCTGCCAACTGGCGCGTGAAGTCGCCCGCCAGAGGACCGGGCCCGAGCGGAACGAGAGCAAGCGTGCGCGCGAGGGGCAGCGATCGCCGGCCATGCGAGGTCTCGCGCAAACGCTTGACCAGCAGCCGAGTCACGAAGCTGAGGATACGCGGATGACGGTCGACGAGGCGTTCGAAGGCGTCCCTTTTCAGGCCGACCAGTTCCGCGTCGCGCAAGGCCGCGACAGTAGCGGCGCGAGGGTCGCCTGAAAGCAGCGCCATTTCACCTACCGTCTCGCCGGGAGTAATCTGCGCTACCGTCATCACATCGCCGTGCGCGTCGGTAGCCAGCACGCTCAGCCGTCCCGACAGGACGATGTACAGAGCGTCGCCCAACTCGCCCTCGACAAAAAGAACCGAGCCTGCCGGGAGGCCGATCCAGAGCATTTCCGCCGCGAGCGCATCGATCTCGTGCTCGTCGAGATCCTCGAACAGTTCAAGCGCGGCTATCCTCTCGCGCAGAGAGCCTGTGGCCGCTCCCAACTGCTGTGTGTCGTTGAGTTGCGAGCTCATGAGATTCGATCAGTGGTCGCCCCCCCCGTGTTCAGAAAGCGGTCATCCCAGCACGATGCCTCAACTCGGGTCGTCAGGCTTCGTCAAGAAGACCGTCAGCAACGCACAGGCGCACAGAAGCGCCATTTGTCCAAAACCGGCCATAAAAGCTTGCGGGGCGGCCTGTGCGGTCAGCGCCTCATACAACCGACCGTAACGCTCGGTCAGAGTAATTGTCAAATGTTGCGGATCGGCTGGACATGATCAGGCGGCTTACCTCGGTTCGTTGTCGGTTGACTGAGTAGCGGGTTTCGCCCCATCAGCGCGAACCCCGAGGAACTCGTTGTCCGGCCCAATATTCTGACGTGTCGCGGGGAACGGCGGCTCAAACTCGGCCAGACCGAACCGGCCGAGGTTGACTTTCGCGCGAGGGCTGGGGAGAGTCCGCGTGACATGGCGCAGACCGAAACCGTCACCGTCGTATTCACCGATCTGGTAGGCTCGACCGATCTGGCGGCACGGATCGGGCCCGACGCCTACGAAGCGCTTCGGCACTCACATTTCGAGGCGTTGCGCGCCGCCGTTGCAAAACACAACGGCGTCGTAATCAAAACTACTGGCGACGGCCTGATGGTCTATTTCGCAAGCGCCGCCGATGCGGTTGCAGGCGCGGTCGCAATGCAGCAGGCCACCGACGCACGCGCCCGCCGCGAACACGCACAACCCAAAATTCGCGTGGGCATGTCGCTCGGCGAAGCAACGCGCGAGGAAAACGACCTGTTCGGCCAGGTGGTCGTGGAAGCTGCGCGCTTGTGCGCCAAGGCGCTGGGCGGACAGATTCTAGCCTCCGAGGTGGTCCGCATACTCGCGCGAGGGCGTGGGCACAAGTTCACGCCGATCGGCGAACTCGAACTCAAAGGGCTCTCGGAGCCGCTGCCCACCTGCGAGGTTGCGTGGGAGCCGCTGGACGCTTCGGGTGCGATTCCGTTGCCGCCCAAGGTTGCGACCGCGCCCGCGCTGGGACTGTTCGGGCGCGCATCGGAGCAGGCGATAATCGCGCGATGCTGGGAGGCGGCCAAACAGGGGCAACGTCAGTTGCTCCTGTTTGGCGGCGAGCCGGGTATCGGCAAGACCCGGCTGGCGATCGAAGCCGCGCGGGCGGCGCATGCCGAAGGCGCGGCGGTGATGTTCGGCGCGTGCGACGAGGACATCACGATTCCCTACCGCCCGTTCGTCGAAGCGTTGCGCCATTACGTGGCGTACGCACCTGACGAAGTGCTGGCTGCGCACGCGAAGGAGCATCACGGCGAGTTGACTCGCCTAGTGCCCGAGCTGGCTCATCGCGTTGCCGATCTTCCCGAGCCCCAGAGCGCCGAGGCCGAGACCGAGCGCTACCTGATGTTCGAGGCGGCAACCGGGATGCTGGCGGCGGCCTCGCAGCCGAACCCGGTCCTTCTCATCCTGGACGATGTGCAATGGGCGGGCGCGCCGGACTTGCTGCTGCTCAAGCATATCGTGCGCTCAACGATTCCGATGCGCGTGCTGATCGTCGCCACTTATCGCGATGCCGAGCTGTCGCGGACCCATCCACTGACCACGCTGCTGGCCGACCTGCGGCGCGAGACGGGTATCGAGCGGATCGCGCTGCGGGGGCTGGATGACGAGGGGGTGGTGGCGTTGATCAGCGCGGCCGCCGGCCACGAGCTCGACACGGCGGGAATCGCGCTGGCGCATGCGATTCATCGCGAGACCGAGGGCAGCCCGTTCTTCGTCGGGGAGATCCTGCGCAACCTCATCGAGTCGGGCGCGATGTTCCGCGAGGGCGAGCGCTGGACCTATCGGGGCCATCTGGCGAGCCTGGGGATTCCACAGGGCGTGAAGGAAGCGATTGGGAGGCGGCTGTCGCGACTGTCGGAGCAGACCAACAAGGTGCTGAGCCTGGCGTCGGTGATCGGGCGCGGTTTCGACCTGGCGCTGCTGGCGAAGATCGCAGAACTGAGCGAGGACGCCATCCTGGATGCGATCGACGAAGCCAAGGCCGCCGTGCTGGTGACGGAAACGTCGGGAGAGACGGACCACTACGCATTCACGCATGCGCTGATCCGCACCACGCTGTACGATGAGTTGAGCGCCTCGCGCCGCGCACGACTGCATCGCCGGATCGGCGAAGCGCTCGAAGCGTTGGCAGGCGCCGGACCCGATGAGCGCATCGATGAGCTGGCGTATCACTGGCTGTCCGCGACCAGGGTCAGTGACCTGGCCAAGGCTATCGGCTATGCGCGGCGGGCGGCGGAAAAGGCGCTGGCCGGTCTCGCCTTCGAGGAGGCAGCGAAGTACTACGAGCAGGCGCTTTCGGTGCTGGAGCCGCGCGACCGCGACGGCGAACTGCTGCGATGCGATCTTTTGATCGCACTCAGCGACGCGCAACGCCGCGCGGGGAGTGGCAGTTATCGCGAGCCGCTGGCCAAGGCAGCCAAGTCCGCGCGCGAGCTGGGCGACGCAACGCGGCTCGCGCTCGCGGCGCTCGGCAACGCCCGGCTTGGGGAAGTTACAGCCAGTGCCAGCGCGGTCGACAACGCGCTGATCGCGCTTTACGAAGAGGCGATCGAGGCGCTTGGCCGCGATGACAGCGAGCTGCGAGCGCGCCTGCTGGCAGGCCTGGCGGTGGAGTTGCTTTTCATGCCGTTGCGGGACCGGCGGCAGCGGCTTTCGCGCGAAGCGGTCGAGATGGCTAGGCGACTCGGCGACAAGGCGGTGCTTTCCCATGCTCTCGCGGCGCGCACACTCGCCATCAATGACCCACTGACGCTAAGCGAGCGACTCATGCTGACGGCTGAACTGGAAACCCTCGCGAGCGGTTTCGGAAAAGTCGAGGAGCGCTGGGTTGCCGCGTACCATCGGGCCGGGGCGTTGCTCGAATCGGGTGATTTGGAAGCTGGAGAGCGAATGATCGCCCGGATTGGCGAACTTGCCACACAGTCGCACCTACCGTGGTTCGCGTATGGGGCGAGCTACGACCGAGCCATGCTGTCAATCATGCGCGGGGCACCCGATGCCGAGCAGCAGGCGTTCGCGTCGTTCGAGGTTGGCACCGCGGCCGGGCAGCCCGACGCAAGCCTGACGTTCGGCGTAGAACTCGCCCAGATTCGCTTTGATCAGGGCCGATGCAGAGAACTCACTGATGCGCTTCGTGCTACCGTCGAGGCGAATCCGCATATTCCGGGCTTTAGGGCGGTCTTGGCGCAATCTTACTGCGAGACCGACCAACTCGATGAGGCGCGCAAGGTATTGGAGCCCCTCGCCGCGACCGGCTTCACGATCCAACTGGACTGGACCTCGGCTGCCACGATGCTATTCCTCGCGTCTGCATCCGCGAATGTTCACGATCGGAATGCCGCGGCGCTTTTGTACCCGCTCCTGAAACCGGTTGCAGGTCAGGTCGGAGTAGTCGCTAGCAACGTCCTTTGTTTAGGATCGTTCTCGTACCCCTGCGGTCTCCTTGCCACCTGCCTGGAGCTCTGGGAGGAGGCCGAGGATTACTTCGAGCAGGCGCTCGCGATGAACGCGAAGATCGGCGCGCGGCCGTATCACGTCCGCACCCGGCGCGGTTATGCGAGCATGCTCCTCGATCGCAATCGGCCCGGCGATTGCGCCCGCGCCGCCGAGCTGATCGCCGCCGCGATGCCCGAAGCTGAGCAACTCGGCATGGCTCGCGAAATCGTCGTCCTCAACCGCCTGCGTCAACGCCTGAACTGAGCTCGCCACATAAATGGTAGCGTCGCGAAGTTGCTCGGGGGATTTATCGGCTATTCGTGTTTCGCCGCCGTCGATGGGCCCCAACTTAAGATACCCAGATCGGCAACGAAGATGGCGTAGAAAGATTTCACCAACACCAACTCGATTACAGTTGCGAGACTCAGTCCGCCGATTTGTGCGAAGCACAGCGGCCGCCACAACGGTCCGCCGTGAAGAGCCAGCGGCAGCAACGCCAGCACGGTTGCGCCCACCGTCACCATCACGGGGCGCAGCCGCTCAATCCCAGCATCGAGCAGTCCCTGAATGAGTTCCTCGCCGAGTTCCTGCCGTTCTTCGATGAACTCGAACAAGACGATTACGTGACTCACGATCACGCCGACCAGGCTTGCAATGCCCAGGAACGCCATGAAGTCGAATGGCGTCCCCGTCAGCCACAGCGCGGCGACCGCGCCGACGGCGCCATACGGTACGGCGGTGAACACCAGCCATGGTTTGACCAGATTGTTGAACTGCAAGACCAGCGCGATGAAGATCATCACCACCGATACTCCCAGCACAACCGCCAATTCGCCGAAGCCTTCTTCCTGCTTGGATTGTTCGCCGCCGATGACGATGCGATAGCCCGGAGGAAGCGCGGCGCGAAGCGCTTCGATTCTCGGTATGGCCTGCTTCATGACTTCCGACGCCAGCAGGCCCGGCGCTGGAAAGGCAGTTACGGTCATCGTTCGGAAATGGTCGCGGCGGACGATTCGTTCCTGGCTCATCTGGAAAGTCATCGGCGCCAGTGAATTGAGCGGCACGCGGCCGGTTCCGATCGTGGAATAGACGTAGAGGTTGGCTACATCCGCCAGCTGCGCGCGCTCTTCCTGCCGGAGGCGAGCGACGATGGGTATGTGCGAATCGCCGTCAAGAAGAGTTCCCACCTCCCATCCGCTGAGCCCGCCCGCGGCGGAGCGGGCTATATCTGAGTTGGTGACACCGGCAAGATTGGCACGGTCGGCGTTGATCGGCAGTTGCACGATGGGGCTCTGCTCCATCCAGTCAGTGCGAATGCGTTGAGCTCCGGGAGTTGAGCGGAGTACTTCCTCGATCCGGCCGGCGGTGCTGCGCAGCGTACTGATATCCGACTCTTCCTGCGCGGGATCAGCGTCGGCTTGGCCGAAGACGTGAACCTCGATTGGATAGAGTACCGGGTTGGTCTGTAACTGCCGCACGTCGAGATAGGCGCCCGGCACTGAATCCGACAGCGCGGTCTGCAGCGGACCGGCGAGTTTAGGCATATCGTTTTTGTCATGGACTTCGAGAATCAGTTGCGCGTAGTTGCTCTGCTGAGTTTCGGAAGCCGCCGAGAACCAGAAGCGCGGACCGCCGCCGCCTACGAAGCTGGTAATCGATTTCAGGATATCGCGCGGTTTGCCGTCGCGGCCCGGATGCTCGCGGCCGTAATCAGCGGCCACGCGACGCACGACCCGCTCGGCCTCCATCGCCGCCATGTTGCTATCTGAAATGGCAGCTCCATTCGGGAGCCATACATCTATATAGGAGAGATACTGTACGTCCTCGGGGAAGAAGGCACTGCGCAGTTGTGCGCCCATCAAGACACCGCAGGCGAGAAACAGCAAAGAACACGCGACGAATACCTTGCGATGTTCGAGCGCATAGTGGCCAAGCTTATAATAGAGACCCGTGATTCCGTGCGTGCGGCGATACTCAATTGGCGGAAGCGGTTCACCAGGGCGCATGAGGTAGTAGCCGAGTTGAGGTATGAAAGTCATCGACACGATTCGCGACGCCACCAGCGCGCAGGTCATAACAACCGGCAGGCTATAAAGGAACCTTCCCGTGTCGCCGGTCAGCATTAGAAACGGCAGATAGGCGACTATGTTGGTAATTGTCGCAAACAGGATCGCACGTTCCAGCTTGGTCGGACCGAGCCACGCGGCAATCGCGGCCGGCCGTCCCATACCGAGTTCATGTTTGATCGCGTCGCCCGCGACGACCGGATCATCGACGAGCAAACCCAGCGCAATGATGAGCGTTGCGATCGACACTTGTTGCAGGTCGATCCCGAGTATGTCCATCGCGCCAAACGTCATCGCGAGCGTGATCGGAATCGCAAGCGCGATCAGCAGCGCCGATCGCCACTCCCAAAAGCCGATCCACGCGACCATGACGACCAGCACTATCGCTTCGTACAGTGCGTCCATGAGCAGGTCGAGGTTCTCACGCACCTGACGCGGCTGATCGGAGGTTCGGGCGATAATCAGGTCTTCGGGGAGCCGGTTTCTCAGTCCATCGAGCGCCTGATCGACGGCGTTGCCGAACCCGCCGATTTGTTCGCCCGAGCGCATAAAAATCGCCAGCGTAATTGCGCGGTTGCGATTCCATCGCCCGTTTGCAGTGCGCGAGGTATAAAAGTTGAGCAGCTGCGGCGGGTTCTGATAGCCGCGCAAGACTTCAGCCAGATCGCGCAGGTAGAGTGGCGTGCCGGACCGGGACATCTGGACGATAACGTCGCCAATTTCGGATTCGTTCTTGAACTCACCGCTCGGATGCACGGTCACATCGGTGCCTCCCGCATCGATCATCCCGCCAGCCCGGGTGATGTTTCGCTCCGCGAGTATCACCCCGAGCCTGGAGGGTTGAATGCCATACGACGCAAATCGGCGTTGCGAGTAAGCCAGTTGCACCCATTCGGGCAGGACGCCCGAGCGCGAAACCTTCCCCACGTCGGGCAGGGCCTGGAGGGCGCGCTGTATGAGATCCGTGTAATGCTCGAGCTGACGATATGAGTATTTGTCTCCCGCCGCCGCATCCAACACCGACTCCGTATCCGCGGGATTGCGGATCAGTACGGGCGGCCAGGCATCGGGATGAATCGCCGGGAACACTGAGGTGCCGACGTGATCGGAGATGAATTTGCGCGTGATCTGCAGAAGATCGACGCTCGGAACGACCTCGGCGTCCAGTCCGGCGAATCCATTGCCGTCCAGGGAACGAATGTCGCGGGCGAAGTTTTGAGTTCCGAGATATAGCTCGAGTACGTCGCGCGCACGCACAACATTGTCGGCACCCATCGCCTCCGGGAACAATGTCACAAGCGAAACGCGCGATGTTTTTGCGTCCGCGCGAGCCGACTCACGGGCTTTCTCGATTGCCGACCGAATTGCGCGCGCACGCAACGCGAGTTCCACATCACCGATCTTGGGGCTTGCGACCGTGAGCATCAGCGCGGCGGTGTCGCCAAAACCGCTCTGAAACTGGATGGGCCCTGCTCCGCTCGGGAGATCGTTGATGCTGTTGAGCTTCAGATTTATATCGCTGAATTGCTTCTCGGAGTCGGTGACTTTCTCGCTTAGCTGAACATAAATGAACGCTACGCCGTCGAGTGTGACGGACCGAATGCCGTAATTGGTGCTGGCGCCGGCAGGATGGATGTACGAATTCTCGGCGATCTTCTTCTCGATTTTCCGCGTCACCAACTCCTCTATGGTCTCCGCCCGGACTCCGGGCCACGGGCAAATGGCGACCGCCTCGCGAATCGGGATGTCGGGGTCTTTGCGCTTGGGCATCCGCGAATAGCCAAGGATGCCCCACGCCATCACGCCAATCAGCAAAACCCATGAGATGGCGCGGTTCTCGACGAAGAAGCGCGCCGTGTTGTGCGTGGTGGCGATTATTTCGGAGTCGCTGCGATGTGCCATCAGGGAATGATCCTGACTTCGGCGCCGTCAGTTACCATCGTCGCGCCACGAATGATTACCCGGTCTCCAATCTGTACGCCCGAGGAGACCGTGATATCGTTGCCCACGATTTCGCCGAGATGAACCTTGCGCAGATGCGCCAGCGTCCTGGCGCCCTGCTCCTCGACGACATAGACAGCGAAATCATGGCGATCGTCAGGTGGACGGACGATCGCATTGAGAGGCAGTCTTGCGTCGGTGACGACCGGCGCAGACGCACCGATGATGCTGAGCGAAGCCACACTGCCCGTACGTATCCTGGCATCTTGGTTGGGGACGGTGATTTCTACATCGAAAACCCGCGTGGTCGGATCGGCATTCGGCGCGATGCGGGTTATCTTGCCATTCAACTGAACTCCGGGGATCGCTTCGGCGGCAAGTGTTTGCGACTGGCCCTCTTTGAGCTTGGCCACTTGAATGTCGGAGACGCCGAAGACCGCTTTCATTTCACTGGTATCGGCGACCTGGAAGGCCACCGTGTCCGGTTCCGCGAGGGAGCCGACTTCTATGCTGCGCCCGAGTATCACGCCGTCCATCGGCGAGTAGAGTTTGCAGTACCCGAGATTGATTTGCGCTTGCTTCAACGCCGCTTGCGACTGTGCGACCTCCGATTGCGCCGACTGGTACTGCTGCCGCGCCGCGTCGTACGTTGCTGGCGCGAGGATGTGCTCATCGAGCAATTGCGTATCACGATCGAAGTCACGCTTGGCCTTATCATTGGCCGCCTGCGCTCCTGTCAGAGCGGAGGCAGCTTGATTTACCTGAGCCTGATAGATTTCCGGCTTTACGGTCGCGAGCAGCTCGTGCTCTTTTACCGTGTCACCTCCCTGAAGGTCGCGCGCGCGGCCGTCGGCTCCCGACAGCTGCGCGATGGAATCTATATAGCCGCTGACCTGAAACTTGACCGGCACCTGCCGATCGGGCTGGAAGCTCGCGGTGTACGCCCCGGAATTGGATTCTTGCGCCGCACGAACCGTTAGGACGGTAACAGCTATCCGAGGCTGCTCCGGGTTACTATGGTTGCCGCATCCGACCGCGCCGACCATCGCACCGCCGATTAGCAATGCCAGCGACGTTCCAAGTCTCACGCTCGTACGCCCTCCCATCACGGGTTTCTCGTCGCACCGAGTCCAGAACGGCTATGTATGACGCGCAGAGTGTGCCAGAGAATTCGCACTCCACATCGGACAGCGAAAGTCGGTGAGACTTCCTTTCTCACAGATGCAGCGCTCTTGCGGCCGGCAAAAAAGCTGCGACACAGTAACCATATCGATGCGAAGTCGGCAAGCTTGTCGGTGCAGGGCGCTGTCTTAATTCGGGGCTGAGTGTCTGAGTTTCAGATGGCGAGTGTCTTAATTTCCCTTGAGGCGGGAGCCGTCGGTTGGGGCCATCCTCGGTGCCGGACCCTCGATTCCTAAAGCACGAGCTTTATCTGTCGCAATGCACTTGCCCGCATTCTGCATACGGTGGCGGGCAGCGGCATAGGCATCCGGGCTGATTCCCGTTTGCTTCGATAAATCTCCCCATGCTCGTTTCATCAGTGAGGTTTCTTCGGGGGTGTCTGAAGACTTTTTATCGGCTTCGCAATCACTCAAGTTTTGCCAATAGGTAAAGGCCTGCCATTTGGCCAACGGGGCGTCGAGCACTATTTGAACCGCTTCAGAATCGCACTTTTTCTGCTGGATCGTTGTTAACGAAGATTTAGAACACTGCGGATCAAGGTGACTGGCCTGAGGAGGAAGGATCAGATACCAGCCCACAAGCGCGAGCGCGGCGGCGTGGCGGGGTTTCACGGTCGCGGCCATGCGACGGGGTGGCCGGCGAAGGTCAGGACGCGCGAGAGATGCTCGGGGTTGAGGCCGTCGCAGATCTGCGCAACCCACAGGCAGAAATCGATCAGATCCTGGTCGATCCGATCTTCGGGCGGACGCGGCTCGTAGCGGTTCCAGAAGCCGTAGACCATCGCCATCGACGGGCGGCCGCGCCCCAGGTCCGCGAGTTCGAGCGCGTACAGATGGCCGTTCTTCGATCGCCAGTAGACCATCCCCGCGCGCTTGCCCGCCGCACGTTCGAGCGATTCGGCCACTTCAGGCCGCGTGTCCAGCTCCTGCTCCCAGAGGAGAGGGTCGGCGCGCAAGCCGGCGAGTTCGTCCGCGCTCGGCGTCACAAAGTTCATACGCGATTCCCCGCCGCGGAATTGAGAAACGGGATGATTGCGGCGACCAGGTCGGGTCCGCGGTCGTCCTGGAGAAAATGCGAGGCCCGCTCGAACAGGATCGGCCCCTCGGCGTGCGGCATCAGCTCCTTCAACCGATTCGCGTACTCGATCGGGAAGACGGCGTCCTCCGGCGCCCACAGCAGCAGGGTCGGCGTGCGGGCCAGCTCGGGCAGTCGGCGCTGGATCATCGTCATGTCGGCCCATCCGCGGTCGCCCTCGCGAAGCGGGATCGTCCTCGGCCAGGTAAGCACGACGTGATCGGAATCGGGTTCGTCGAACACGTGGTGATAGCCCCGCTTCTGCGCGTCCGTCATCCCGCGCCTGGTTATCGCCGAAGGTCCCGCATGGGAGAGCACCTTGAAGCGCTTCATCAGGAGTTGACCGATTAGCGGCGCATGCCAGGTAGTCCACGGGAGCGGCGACTGATGGAACTTGCCGACGTAATCGGTGTAAAGCCAGGTGTTCATGAGGACCAGTGCGGCGAGTCGATCGAGTCTTTGCAGAGCCGCTCCCACGCCCTGCGGGCCGCCCCAGTCCTGTCCGACGATCACGAAGCCGCGCAGATCGAGCTGGTCGATTAGCGAGACCAGGTCGGCGATATGATGGGCCAGCGTAAGCGCGGCGTCGACGCGCGGATGGTCGGAGTAGCCCGACCCGATCCAATCGGGAACAACGGCGCGGTAGCCCGCTTTGACCAGCGGGTCGAGGAAGTCGCGGTAGAGGAATCCCCACGTGGGATTTCCGTGCAGGAGCAGCACGGGCCGCGCGCCACGGCTCCCCTCGTCGAGGTAGGCCATGTTGCGGCCGTTGACGCGCAGCGTTTTCTGCTCCCATGGGAAGAGCTCTCGAAGCCATGCGGGCTTTTGCTTCATGACGGATGGAACCGGAATTTCCATTGGGTCTCCGATATCATCAACTCATAGCGGTCAGTCCCTTTGCCGAGGTTCCCGCGCGCTCGAAATACTCAGCCGCGGCGCGAAACGCAGCCGCCGTGCGCTCGAACGTGTCGAAGGTCGCCAGTCCGCGCTCGCGTGCAAGCGCGCTTGCGCTGGCCGCGATTCCAGCGCGCACGTCGGGCGGCACGTGCTGCGATTCGGTCGCGAGCGCGAACGGCTTGTGCGCGCGCTGTGCGAAGCGGGCGAGCCGATCCAGCAGGGGGATGTTGTCCTTGACGTCGATCGGGCGTCTCAAGCCGCCAAATGCCAGTCCCGGCCTGAACTCCATCACGATCGCGTCGACCGCCGGATCGCGGTCGAGAATGTCGAGTACGCGATCGACATTATCCTGGCCGCCGGCCGCGCGGGGTCCGAGCGTCCACGCGGCGTCAAGCGGATTGCGGTAGCTGCCGCCGATCACCTGGAAGAAGCTCTTGAACTCGGCGTACGAAGCTTCCGACAAGGCCGGAACTTCGAGCCCATAACTCGCAAACGTGTCGCTGATCACCACCGACTGTCCGCCGGTCATCGCGACCAGCGCCATCGCGCGGCCCCTCACGGGCCGGGCGCGGGTCAACAATTCCATCGCGTCCAGCATCGGTTCGAGCCCCGCCACTTCGACCGCACCGCTCTGACGCATCGCCGCACGCCATCCGGCCGCCGGGGTCGCGAGCGATCCGGTGTGCGAAAATGTCGCGCGGGCGCCCGAGTCCGTCACGCCGCCCTTCCAGACCAGCACCGGGACGCGCGCCGTTGCGCGCT
Organism: Binatus soli (SeqCode); assembly: GCF_050015535.1. NCBI lineage: Bacteria > Candidatus Binatota > Binatia (SeqCode) > Binatales (SeqCode) > Binataceae (SeqCode) > Binatus (SeqCode) > Binatus soli (SeqCode). Next base: position 47,330 of record NZ_JBEKBF010000005.1, read on the forward strand.
TCAGGCTCTCGAAAAAGCGCCGTCCGTCGCGCACTCCCTCCAGGTAGATTCCGACCGCGCGCGTCGCGGTGTCGGAGGCCATCACGTCGAGGTAGTCGGCGGCCTCCAGCACCAGCGCATTACCGATCGACGCCGACATGCCGACCTTGATTGCGCGTCCCGGAGCCTGCATGCAGAAACTGATTGCGTGCGTTCCGCTCTGCGAGATGAAGCACACGTCGCCCGGTTCGCCCGCGCGCAGGTTCGCGGAATTGAGCAGCCCCAGTCCCGGGTTGCACAGGCCCATGCAGTTGGGGCCGACCAGCGCGATGTCCGAGCGCGAAGCGACCTTTTTCAGTTCCGCTTCGAGTTCCACTCCGATCGGATCGCCGGTTTCGGAAAAACCGGCGGTGAAGAATCCTACGCCTGCGACCGCGGCCGCGGCGCATTCGGCAAGCGTCTGCGGCGCGACCTTTCGCGGAACGGACGCGATCGCGTAGTCGATCGGTTCGCCGATCTCGGACACGGCGCGGAAGTTCCTGATGCCGAGCGCCTCGATCGCGGCGCCTTCCTTTGCGTCGGGCTGCACCGAAAAGCGCTTGCCTTTGAAGTTATCGAGCGCACGGAGCCACATGAAATCGCGCGAGGCGCGATCGCCGATCACAACGGCAGTGCGCGGCTTGAGGGCGCGCCGAAGTTTTTCCTGGCGGCGAGCTTGAAGCGCTGCCGCTTCTGCGGCCGGCAATTGCCCGTGCGCGGCGTCTTTGACCTCGCGCTCGAGCAGAATGCGGGCGTCGAGCACGCTCAGCCCCGACGCATAGGCGGCGATCGGGTTCAGGTCCATTTCCCTGATTTCCGCGCGACGCGCGGCGAACTCGGATATCCGGACCAGCAATTCCGCGATCGCGTCGCGGTCAACCGCCGCCCCGCCGCGCACACCGTCAAGCAGCGCAGCGCCGCGCAGCTCCGCGAGCATCGCGCACGCCTCGCGCTTGTCGATCGGCGCGATCCGGACCGCGGTGTCCTTGAGCACTTCAACGAACACTCCGCCGAGACCAACCATCACCATCGGACCGAACTGGGGATCGCGCGCGATGCCTGCGAGCAGTTCCAGTCCCGCCGCCGCCATGGCCTGCACCGCGACGCCTTCGAATCGCGCGTCGGGAGCCTTTTGCGAGAGATTTGCGCGAATGCGCTCGAAGGCCTCGCGCACTTCGACCTTCGAAGCGAGGCCCAGCGCGACGCCGCCGATGTCGCTCTTGTGCGTGACATCCGGCGAAAGCACCTTGAGCACGACGGGGAAGCCGTGCCGCTCGGCCGCTGCCGCCGCTTCGTCGGCGCTGCGGGCCGGCTCGGGCATCTGGGTTGCGATGCCGATCGCTTCGAGGATCCGCTTGGATTCGATTTCCGAAAGCGCGCTGCGGCGCTCGGCCGCAGCATGCGCGATGATTTCGTCGACGATGTTCCCGTTCACAACTTCCGCCTTATAATCGAGAGTTTGGGTTGATAAAAATCCAGCCAGCCCAGCCGATCTTTTGTACCAGTTGATAAGTTAGTCCGGGTCGCATTTGCAAGCGCGATCGTGTCGAACTGGATGACGACGTTTGCGCGGTGAGCCGGTGCGGCGAAGGTTGTGCGGCAGAGCATAGAAGTGGCGCGAGCGAACCCCGTCAACCACGCAGCGTGAATAACGGAACACTCCTCTCTGTCAGCAGTGATTGAAGGCCGAGCGCCAACTCATTCAGCTTCGCCGAGCGTCGTCATCGCGGCGGTCGCCGGCTCAAGCCAGAATCGGATCTGATCGTAGACCGCAGAATGGTTGAGAAGCCGCAGGTGGGTCGTCATCCCCAAGTGGCTCTTGTTCGCGGCTCGAAACGAAACGCGTCTCGTGGGCTGCACGGCGCGACCCAAGGCGCTTGGAAATCTCACCAGCATGTCTCCGAGAATGAAGCCGAGCGGATCGCTCGGGCTTTCCGTCACGGTTGCGGCAACGAAGTAGTGCGCCGCAGAGTCGAGAAACGGGATGTCATGGCGATTGTCCTCCAGCAGAGCGTCAGCATCTCGTCCCTGCCAATCCTCCTCGACCAGATAGCCAAAGCGCAGGTCTTTGATCCCGTCGCTGCGGCCGTTGACGATGTTCGCGATCGGCCGCGTCAGGTCGGACAGGTTCAAGATCCATCCCATCACGTTCCCGAGCTTCTCGAGCGGCGCTCCAAGATGCGGGGCGCCGAGGCAGAAGATATGGCGAACGGAACCGATCCAGCCGTTTCGACGTTGCTTGCCCTGATGGCACCCACTTCGCGCGACCAGCCCGCCCATACTGTGGCCGACGAGAACGATCTCCTCCACAACGACGGGCCATGCGTTGATCAGCTCTTCCATTTTCTCGGCCAGTAGCGCGCCGTTTTCCGAAACGTGGAGACCGGAATTGTAGCGGAGATAGAGCGGCGTGTAGCCGAGGTCTTGCTCAAGAAGCGATCCGTAGGTCGTCTCGCGGTCGCCGTATTGTTCTTCCGAGTAAAACCGCCACATCTGCTCGTTGCACGAGAGACCATGAACGAACACGGCGAGCTTTCGGGTGGCGCCCGGGTATGTACGGCGCAGAGTCTCGGCGTCCAGGGCGACGGTTCGACCCTCATGACGAAACTCCATGCGGGTCCGCAAACCGTTTCTATTCCGTTCCAGATGGTCGCCCATGAACCCGTTCAGCGCGCTGATGGCGATATCCAGGGGGGCGGGCAACGGCTCTTCTTCGGCGGGCTGTGTCTGTTCGAGCGGCGTTAGCGCTAAGTCGGCGGCAACCCCGGCCAACTCCATCAGGCTGCGAAGGCCCCAGTAGACACCGCCCGCGATTCCGTCGTGAAGCATCCGAACCGCAGCCGCCGGGACACGGGTCACCGGGTCGAGTTCGAGCGCCTCGAAAGGACGCCGGGCGATCGCGGCATGAATCTCCTCAACGGTCGTTGTGCCGCCGTTGACCGCGCTTACGAAGAGGTCCTTGAGCCCGCGAACTCCGTCGATATTTCGCATATGTCCTCCGGGCAACCATAGAGCCGGCGGCATCTCGCACGCAAGGCGCCGAGCGCAGAAAACTCGAAAATAATCCACACGTTGCGTCCGTTCCGGGTCATTGACTCTAATTACTGCCTCAGAGCCTTGCGCCAAATCATAAAAGAATATAAGTCTATCATCTTACTTGGCTATTGGTTTCCGGAGAAGAAAGCATAACCGAGCGATGATCGAGTGCATCTAGGAACGGAAAAATCACGAGCCTTTCAGAAGCAGGAGGCCTCCGATGCCGCATTGGTACGAAGATAATTCACGATCGATCGGGCATACGCCGCTGGTGCGGCTCAATCGCGTCACCGACGGCGCGCTGGCGATAGTTCTCGGCAAGATCGAAGGACGCAATCCTGCCTATTCCGTCAAATGCCGAATCGGCGCCGCGATGGTCTGGGATGCGGAAAAGCGCGGCCTGCTGGGTCCCGGCAAGGAGCTGGTGGAACCAACCAGCGGCAACACCGGTATCGCGCTCGCGTTCGTCGCGTCCGCCCGCAATATACCGCTGACTTTGACGATGCCGGATACGATGAGTATCGAGCGCCGCAAATTGCTGATTGCTTACGGCGCAAACCTCGTATTGACCGATGGCGCGCGGGGCATGAACGGCGCGATCGCGAAGGCCGAGGAAATCAAGGCGTCGGCGCCCGATCGCTACGTTTTGCTTCAGCAGTTCAAGAATCCCGCCAATCCCGCCATCCACGAAGCGACCACCGGGCCGGAAATTTGGGCCGACACGGACGGCGCGGTCGATATTTTCGTGTCGGGGGTCGGCACCGGCGGTACCATCACGGGAGTCTCGCGCTACATCAAACGAACCGAGGGCAAGCCGATCATCTCGGTCGCCGTCGAGCCAAGTGCCAGTCCCGTCATCACGCAGCAACGGGCCGGCCAACCGCTGAAGCCGGGTGCGCACAAAATCCAGGGCATCGGTGCGGGGTTCGTGCCTGAAAACCTGGACCTCTCGCTCGTCGATGAAGTCGAGCAGGTCACCAACGAAGAGGCGATTGAATACGCGCGGCGGCTGACACGCGAAGAAGGAATCCTGTCGGGCATTTCGTGCGGGGCCGCCGTCGCGGTGGCCGCGCGCATAGCCAAGCGCCCCGGTAGCAAGGGCAAGACCATCGTGGTCATACTGCCCGATTCCGGCGAGCGATACCTGAGTACCGCTCTATTCGAAGGCATTTCTCAAACCAGAGGGACTGCCGCGTGAGGATCTCAGCCCAACGCAGGCCGTTCTTGACGCGAGACTATCAAAAAACATTGCTTATCTTATAAAGTCGGGTAAGTGATCGAATCGATCCATTGGGGAAGGTAATGGCAGACAGCAATTCCAACTATCGGCTGGGCACTCTTGCGCTTCACGCCGGACAACAGACGGATCCCACCACCAACGCACGGGCCGTGCCGATCTATGCGACGACCAGCTACGTGTTCAATGATACCGAGCACGCGGCGAACCTGTTCGCGCTCAAAGAGTTCGGCAACATTTACACGCGGTTGATGAACCCGACCAACGACGTGTTGGAGAAGCGGCTGGCTGCGCTCGACGGTGGCGCCGCGGGGCTGGCGTTTGCCAGCGGCCAGGCGGCAATCACTGCGTCCCTGCTGACGATCGTGCATTCGGGGCAGAACTTCATTTCCGCCAACAGTCTATACGGCGGGACGTGGACGCTGTTCACGCAGACGTTCAAGCAGCTCGGCATTGAGGTCCGGTTCTTCGATCCCAAGCGGCCCGACGAAATCAGCAAGCTGGTGGACAAAAACACCCGTGCGGTGTACATCGAGACGCCCGGCAACCCGAAGAACGACGTGCCGGACTATCGCAAGATCACCGACCTCGCGCACCACCACGGCCTGCCCACGATCATCGACAACACGGCGCTCACTGCGGCCCTGTTCCGTCCGATCGAACACGGCTTCGACATCGTCGTGTATTCGACGACGAAGTTCATCGCGGGCCATGGCGTCCACATCGGCGGCGCGATTGTCGATAGCGCCAAGTTTCCGTGGGCCAAAGAGCCGGCCAAGTGGCCGGAATTCTGCGCGCCCAGCCCGTCGTACCACGGGATGGTGTTCGAGGAGGCGCTGCGGCCCATCGGCAATATCGCCTACATCCTCCACATCCGCACCCACTGGCTGCGCGACACTGGCGCCTGCCAGAGCCCGTTTGGATCCTTCCTGACGCTGCTGGGACTGGAGACGCTGCACCTGCGGATGCAGCGGCACTCCGAAAACGCGCTGGCGGTGGCGAAGTTTCTGGAAACGCATCCTGCCGTGGAGTGGGTGAATTATCCGGGTCTGCCCAGCCATCCCGATTACGCCAACGTGAAGAAGTACCTGCCCGACGGCCAGGGTGCTATCGTCGGCTTCGGCATCAAGGGCGGCAAACAAGCCGGCGTCAAGCTGATCAACGGGGTCAAGCTATTCAGCCATCTGGCGAATATCGGCGATGCGAAATCGTTGATCATCCACCCGGCAACGACCACGCACTCGCAACTCACGGCTGAAGAGCAGGTCCAGACCGGCGTGACGCCCGAGTACGTGCGTCTGTCGATAGGTATCGAGGACGTCCGCGACATCATCGCGGACCTCGATCAGGCGCTGAAAGCTTCGCAACGGTAAACGAGCCGGTGGAAAGACGTGCCACGCAGCCGCTCGCCCATCAGGCGAAGGTGGGGCAGGGCGATTTCGATAGCAGCGACGCGGTCCGTTCCGCAGCGCCGCTGCTGCATGCCAGGCAGGTCACCTTCGACACTCCGCTCAAGCTGGAACTCGGCGGCGAACTGCCCTCGGTCACCGTAACTTACGAGACCTACGGGAATCTGGACGAGGCGGCCGGCAACGCCGTCCTGATTTGCCACGCCATCAGCGGCGACTCGCACGTCGCCCGGCACGACGACGCGGATTTTCCCGGATGGTGGGATATCGTCGTGGGACCGGGCCGCTTCATCGATACCGACCGCTATTTCGTCGTCTGCGCCAACATCCTCGGCGGATGTCGCGGCACTACCGGACCCAACAGCATCGACCCGCTCACCGGCCATCAGTATGCGGCGGACTTTCCCACCGTAACCATTGCCGACACCGTCGAAGTGCAGCGGCGGCTGATGGATCATCTCGGCGTCGGCCGGCTGCTGGCGGTGATCGGCGGCTCGATGGGTGGTCATCAGGCGATCGCCTGGGCAACCCGCTATCCCGAACGGGTCCGTGGATGCGTGGCGATGGCGACCTCGCCCCGGCTGACCAGCCAGGCGCTGGCGTTCGACGTGGTCGCGCGCAATGCGATCATGCACGACCCGCGCTATCACGGCGGACGATACTACGGAGAGCAGGGGCCGGCGGTGGGCCTGGCGCTGGCGCGGATGCTTGGGCACATCACGTACCTGTCGCGCGAATCGATGACCGCGAAATTCGGCCCGAGCCGCCTGCGTCCGCGGCAGGTCGCCACTGCGTTCGAAAAAAAGTTTTCGGTCGGCGCTTACCTCGGCTACCAGGGCGACAGATTTGTCGAGCGGTTTGACGCGAACAGCTACGTCACGCTGTCGATGATGATGGATATGTTTGACCTGGGTGACACGCCTGAGGCGCTGCAGACGGCACTCGCGCCATCGCAGTGCCACTGGCTGGTGGTGAGCTTCAGCAGCGATTGGCTTTTCCCGCCGGAACAGGGCCGCGAGATCGCCGACGCCGTGCTGGCGCTGGACAAGCCCGTTTCGTATTGCGAGGTTACCAGCTCGAGCGGCCACGACGCGTTCCTGCTCGCCGACAGTGTCGAGACTTACGGGGGGCTGGTCCGCGGCTTCTTTGCCAATCTTTCCGAAACGCCGAAGGTCGTCGAACGTAATCAGAAGCCGGCGCCACCGCCATCATCCGGCACATTTTTCCAGGGCGACCGCGTGGACCTCCGAATCCTGGTGGACCAGATTCCGCTCGACAGCAGCGTCCTCGACCTGGGATGCGGCAGCGGCCAACTGATGTCCGAACTCGTCGCCAGGGGCCAGTCCCGCGTCGTGGGCGTCGAGGTGGACGAGAAGGCCGTGCTCGCGTGCGTATGCCGCGGACTGAACGTCATCCATGCTGACCTCAACCGCGGATTGACCGGCTTTCGCGATGGGCAGTTCGCCGTGGTAGTACTCTCGCAGGCCTTGCAGTGCATCGCCGACACCAAAGGCGTCCTGCGCGAGATCACCCGCGTCGGTGGGCTTGGCATCGTCAGCTTTCCGAATTTCGCCTATCGCAAGCTGCGGGAGATGTATTACGAACTGGGCCGCTCACCCAAGCTGCCGGGGCTTTACGGCTACGAATGGTACGACACCCCGAATCGTCGGTTCGCTTCGATCGTCGATGTTCGGGAGCTCTGCCGCACAATCGGCATCCGGGTGCTGCGCGAGATCTGCCTGAACAGCGAATCAGGTCAGGAAGTCCACGACGACCCGAACCTGAACGCCGACATCGCAATGTTCTTCATCAGCGCCTGATGGGTTCCGCTATGCGATGCAGGCCATGTTCGACGAATCAAACGCCCGGCTTTCACTAGTGCACGAACTCACCCTGCCCGCCCTTCGACCACGGATCGTATGAGAGGCAGAAGCGAATCCGATCGGGGATCGATGGGTGGTCATAGAACATGAAGACCTCCAGGCGACTCGGCTCGGGATCCGCAAGATCCACGTCGCCCAGAACTTGGAACGCTTGCGCCGCCACTTGGCCTGAATCCGGCGTCAGACCATGCGTCACCTCAAGTCCGTATTGGTCCGCTTGATGTTCGAAATGACGGCTGACGGCGTTCGTGACGGGATTCAGAACGAAGACAAAGATCGTCAGGAGGAGTAACAAAGCGGGAAGGGATGCCCAATCATCCAGGCCGCGGATCCCCCACCCGCCACCCCATCGGATCAGCATCCAGCCCACGCACCGATAGCCCAGATAGAAGACCACGAACAAGGCCGCGGCGCCAAATGCGAGCAGCTTAGGGATGTGATAGAGTACATAGTGACCGGTCTCGTGGCCGGCGATGAAAACGATCTGTGGGGTCGTCATTTTGGCGATCGTCGTGTCCCACACCACGATGCGCTTCGAGCCGTCAATGCCTGTCACGTACGCGTTCAGCGCAGTCGATTTTTCCGCCGCGCCCATCCAAAACATCCGCTCGCTCGGTATGTTCTCGCCGGCCCGGTGCACCATCTGTTCGAGCGCGGCCGTGAGCGCCGGATCCTTCTCCACGAGCGGCGCGAACTTGTGGAAGAGGGGATCAACAACCAGCGGCTGAAGGAAAAACATGAACAGTGCGATCGGAAGCGAAACGAGCCAGAAGTAGAACCACCAGCGACGCGGACTGCTCCGAATGACTGCGTAGAGAATCATGATGAAGATCGTCCCGACGATCACTGAGACGAGTTCCTGCTTTCCCCAGTCCAAGCTCCACGACCTCCATCCTTGCACCGAGATTCCGTACTTTTGCGAGACCCAATTTTGGTAAATGCCCGTGGGCAGTTCGAGGACGCCCATCGTCAGAATCAGGAGCGGCGAAAACACCATGGCTTGGAGAGCGCGCCTCAAGGACGAACGCTCGGCCCAATCGCGATACTTCGGCGCAAGTTTCCACCGCAGGATCAGCCAGAGTACGACCAGCCCGTACATAAAGCTGATGATTCTGAACCGGAAATGAATCCGGCTCAGTTCGCGCGCCTTTTGGTAGCGGTCCGGCGCAAGCGTGTAGGCGGTGATCTTCTGGGGCGCCTGCTGGGACGCGACGCCGGGTGTGGAAGTCGGCGCTGCGGTTGAAATCGGCGAGCCCTGCTCCGCAACGAAAGAGAGCGCCTGAGATGGCGGCCCGGCAGCGCGCGAGGGATTCGCGGAGAGCGCAAACGCACAGGCCGCAAGAACGACTGTGAGTCTTTTCATCTTCGGCCTGGGTCAGCGAGCAACGTCTTGGCGTTTTTCAGGTCGGCAGTGTCGAAGCCCTCGGTGAACCAGTTGCAGCCAGAATTTCCATCTTGAATCCTGATTCAGCCTCCGATGCCGCCCGTTCATATCCCGGCGCCGTCATCGAACTCCTCGGTGCGCACCTGCGCCTGCGTGATGTTGCTTCCGGGCGGCACGCTGCGCGTGAGCCAGACGTTGCCGCCGATGGTCGAGCCGCGGCCGATGGTGACTCGACCGAGGATCGTCGCGCCGGCATAGATCACGACGTCGTCTTCCACGATGGGATGTCTGGGGATGCCTTTGATCAGCGTGCCGTCATGGCCAACCGGAAAGCTCTTCGCCCCCAGTGTGACGGCTTGATACAACCGCACGCGCTGGCCGATGATCGCCGTCTCTCCGATGACCACGCCAGTACCGTGGTCGATGAAAAAACTCGCGCCGATCTTCGCCCCCGGGTGGATATCGATACCGGTTGCCGAGTGCGCAAGCTCCGAGATGATGCGGGCGAGCAGAGGGACACCCAGGAGGTAGAGTTCGTGAGCGAGGCGATGGTGGGTGATGGCCCAAATGCCCGGATAGCAGACCCGTACCTCTTCGACGCTCTTGGCCGCGGGGTCGCCCTGGTAGGCAGCCAAAATATCGTTCTCGAGCAATGCACGCACCTTCGGCAGACATGCGGTAAACTCATGTGTTATCCGGATCGCCTGCCGCGCTCGATCGCGACTGTCCTCGTGCGGTTGCCGGGATGCAAATTGCAGTTCCAGGCGCACCTGCTTGGCCAGCGAACGCAGCGCCGCATCGAGCGTCTGCCCGACAAAGTAATCGATGCCCTCGTCGGTAAGATCCGGCAGAACGAAGTGCGTAGGAAAAAGCGCCGCGAACAGGCCGTCGATGATGCGCGCCACCGCCTTCCTCGATGGCAGCGGGGCGGCCTCCTCGCGTTTGCCTCCCTCTGGCGATCCAGCGCGGGAGGCGCGCAGCTCGGCGACGATCCGGTCAAGGTTCCAATCCGACCCTGCAATCCCGCCTTTATCGTCTTGCTCATCTCGCGAGTTCATTGCCCGCTCCATTAGTTATCAAAGAGACCCTCAAACAGGGCGGTACTCAGGTACCGCTCGCCGGAGTCGGGCAGTATGACGACGATCGTCTTGCCCGCGTTCTGCGGACGTTTGGCCATCCGCGCGGCCACCGCCACGGCGGCCCCGCTCGAAATACCCGAGATTATCCCCTCCTCGCGTGCAAGGCGCAGCGCGTAATCGATCGACTCCTCGTTGGTGACCTGCTCCACTTCATCGACGATCGAGAGGTCCAGATTTTCAGGCACGAACCCCGCACCGATGCCCTGGATTTTGTGCGCGCCCGGCTTCAACGGTTGGCCGGCCCGTTGCTGCGTGATGACGGGACTCGCACTCGGCTCGACGGCGACCGAAATAATCGGCTTTCCTTTGGTGCGCTTGATGTAGCGCGAGACTCCGGTGATAGTGCCGCCGGTGCCCACGCCTGATACAAAAATATCAACGGCGCCTTCGGTGTCGTTCCATATTTCCGGCCCGGTCGTCTTCTCGTGAATCGCGGGATTCGCGGGGTTCTTAAACTGCTGTAGAAGGACGTAGCGATCAGGCGCCGACGCCCTGATTTCCTCGGCCTTCGCGATCGCTCCGTTCATGCCCCGCGCGCCCTCGGTCAATACCAACTTTGCGCCGTACGCGATCAGCAGTTTGCGGCGCTCGATACTCATCGTATCGGGCATCGTCAAGGTCAGCGGGAGATTACGGGCCGCGGCGACGAAGGCGAGCGCAATCCCCGTGTTCCCACTGGTCGGCTCGACGAGTTCCTTGCCGGGGCCCAGCAGGCCACGACGTTCGGCATCCCAAACCATCGCGGCGCCGATTCGGTCTTTGACGGAATAGGCGGGGCTGCGCCCTTCAACCTTCGCCAGCACCGTAGCCGCAGCCCCATCGATGGTACGGTTGAGCCGTATCAGCGGTGTGCGCCCGATGGATTGTGAATTGTCCTCGTACCAACCCGGCATGAGGTCCTCCTTACAGTCTGGGGCCCGCTCGGCGTGCGGCGCCATACAATAAATCTATACTTAAACAATTTTGACACGAAAACTAATAGTTATACGGCTGGCGGAGCTGACTCAAGCGGGCCAGAAAACTAGGTAATCTTTCCCCTCCTACTAGGTACTTTTCCCCTGCGATCCGGGTGATTTTCCGATTCACCTCCCTGCTCCTTTGCTTCAACGTAGATAGCAATTGGCGCGCATCGCTCGCACAGAAAATTCGCTGCGTAGCGAAGCCAGCCAGGGATCGGAAAGAGGCAATTGTCGAATCTGTCAAATAATGGTCACGCACCGGTTGCAACCGTCGAGTCGGCTGCGAGCGAAGGAATCCGCTCGAGAATGCCGGCGGTTCAATGGGAGCAGGGACTGCACATGGAGGCACTAGCCAATCTTGCGCACGAGCTTCGCTCGCCGTTGCAGGCGATCCTCGGCTATCTCGACATCCTGCGCCACGAGTTGAGCGAAGCAATTGACGACCGCCACAAGCACATTATCGAGCGCATGAATGCCAACGCGCACGACCTCGCCCAAACTGTCGAAAACGTGATGGACTTTTCGGTCGCGGACGCGATGGCTGAGGCGGCATACGAAGAGGAAATCCGCCCGCACGATCTGATTGGAGAGCTTGCTCCGGCGCTCGAAGCTGCCAACGATTCAAAAGGCCTTGAAATCGGATTCGATCTCGAAGCCGCGCCCACTGTTTTTCGCTCGCGGCGCCGGCCAATCAAGTCGATATTGCTCAACCTCGCGGTCAACGCGATCAAGTTTACCGATCGAGGCAGCGTCACTATCGCGATTCGCCGGGCTGTAACATCCCAACGCGGCTCCGCAGTTGAACTGGAGGTCCGCGACACGGGACCCGGCATCGAGGCCGAGATGCTCGCGCAGGCATTCAAACGCTGCGCTCAGCTTTCGCACTCGAGCATCCGCAGTCACCGCGGAATGGGCCTGGGCCTCGCCGTTGTTCAGCGCAATGCGGAAGCGCTCGGCGCAACGATTATCGTCAAGACCGCGCTTCCGCGGGGCTCCGTGTTTATCGTCATAATCCCGATCGCGGACCCAATCGCCAAAGCGCCCTATCAGATCCGCGCCTAAGCGACCTGGCCGAAGGGGGGGAAGGCCAAGGGCACAAGCGGGTGCGGGTCGATCCGATGCCGCCGCCTGCCGCGTTTTGGTGCAAGCCATTCCATTGTCGATGACGTTATTACGGCGGCTGAAGTAGTGCCGCGCGAGCGAGGCGTTTAGCGGTAGTGACGCATCAGGCCGACCACGACCCCGCGAATCGCCAGGTCGCCCTCGCCGACCATGATCGGTTGCATCGCGGAGTTGGCCGGCTGCAACCGGATCTGTCCGCCCGATTCACGGTAGAACTTCTTGACCGTCGCCTCGTTGCCGATCAATGCGACCACCGTCTCGCCGTTGTCGGCGCTGTCGCGGCCTTCGACGATTATGTAATCGCCGTCGCGGATGCCGTCTTCGATCATCGAGTCGCCCTTCACCCGCAGACAAAATGTATCGTCGCGCCGGATGAACTCGTCGGGCACGCTGATGGTTTCGTTGTTCTCGACCGCCTCGATCGGCGCGCCCGCCGCAACGGTGCCGAGCAATCGGATCGCCTTGGCCGCTCCATGCTTCTCCGACGCCGCGACTTCGAGCGCCCGGCTGTGATTGTGCTGGCGCTTGATGAACCCCTTCTGCTCGAGGTTGTGCAGATGCTTGTGCACGGTGGCGAGCGACGACAGCCCGAAGTATTGGCCGACTTCAGCCAGCGTGGGTGCGTAGCCGTGTTCCCTGATATAATCGTTCAAGTAGTCGATTAGCTGCTTCTGCCGCTTGGTCAGCGTTGCCATTGGGTCTTCTCCCCCTGCCATTCTGCGATGTGAGATGATGGCGAAAATCAGGCGAAGATGCAAGCGCGCAAGCCTCAATGATGCAGGGACGGTTTCGCCGTCTCGACGCAGCGCATAATCTCAACTACGACCTGAATCCGATGGCGAAACTGCGAATCCAATTCGAAAATGGCGACCCCGAAAAACTAGTCGAGTTCGACCCTGCCAAGGCGCCGTTTCATCACGACGGCAAGCCGGGCTCAATACTCGACGTGATGCTGGGTCACGGTGTCCATCTCGAGCACGCATGCGGCGGCAATTGCGCGTGCACGACCTGCCATGTGATCGTGCGGCAGGGATTCGACAAGCTCGGCGAGTCCAGCGAGCAGGAAGAAGATCTGCTCGACAAGGCGCCGGGGCTCACTCCTACTTCACGGCTGGGATGCCAGGCCGTCATCGAGGATCCCGACGCGGAAATCGTCGTCACAATCCCGCGCTACACGATTAACCAGGTCAGTGAGGCTGCCGAGGAATGACGGCCGATCCGCTTCCCGCCGGTGCAGGCAAGCGCGCGGCGCCGAATGCCCGGGTCGAGAAGATTTTCGATCACGCGTCGGACACCCGCTCGCTTTTTCTCTCGCTCACCAGCGGCAAGCATCTGCGATTTATCCCCGGCCAGTTCATCTCGATAACGATTCCGCTCGGCGACGAAACCCGCTCGCGCCCGTACTCGATCGCGTCGGACCCCGAAGACCGCGGCCCATTGGAGATTTGCTTCAATCGCGTCGCGGGCGGGCGCGGCGCCGGGTGGATGTTCGAGCGGCGCGTCGGCGACACCATCGATTTCAGCGGGCCGTTCGGCGCCTTCACGATCGATCGCGCGCCAGAGGCGCAAGCCGGCTTTATCGCGGAGGGCACGGCGATCGCGCCGATTCGCCCGATGCTGAAGCGGGCGCTCGCTTCATCGTCGCGCGAAGGTGCGCCGCCGAAGATCCACTTGATTTACGCGGCGCCGGATCGCGAGCATATCCTGTACGCCGCCGAACTCGACGAGCTCGCGCGGACCGCGCCGAATTTTTCGTACGAGACCGTGATCGCGCCTCCCGAAAAAATCTACGATCGCCTGTTCGAGTTGGCGCAGGCTCGGTGGGTCATCGGCGACGCCGATCGTACGCGCCAGTTCTATATCTGCGGCGTCGGCAAGGGTGTGATTCGATTGCGCGACCTGCTCCGTGGGGCAGGCTACGAGCGCCGCGCCGTGCACTACGAGCAGTGGTGATGCTCGGCGCTGCTTCGCGAATGCTGAAAGCTCTCCGGCAACAAGCGCCGGATACTAAGGAGCGAACCCGGAAAGCAGACTAATCGCACCCGGGTGCCCGTCGATTCTCACGCCGCGCGCAATCGTCCCCTCGCGCTCGAGTCGGCGCGCCGCACCTTCGACCAGCGCCGGATCGATTCCCAGGATTCGTGCGATCGCGCGCTCAATCCCGAATGCCGCTGTCTCGAAATATTTGGCGACAATTACATACGCCGCCTGCATCCGCGTGAGCGTCCGGGCCTCGGCAATCGCGTCGGGCCATCGATGCTCCATCGTGTCCCACACGTAGCTGAACGGGTCGGCGCGCTCGTCCACTTTGAGCGCGAGAAATTTTTCCTGCAGCTCCGCCATCGCACGGTCGAACACCGCCCGCCGCGACGGTTGCGCATAGCCGCTCGACAGCTTCAGCACTCGCGTCTCGGCCGCGCCGCGCTTGGAGAGAGCGTCCATCACCAGTTTGCCGCAATGCGACAGTCCCCCGCGTTCGTAAAGCTTCCGATAGCCGCCCGGCTCGATGCGAACCTTAAGAAACGCGCCCAGCATCCCGCGCGCGATGAAGCTCGGGCGTCGCGCGATCGCTTTGCCGTAATAAACCGCGCGGCGCTGCGGCAACGCGTCCTTTATCCGCCACGTCATCCCGATCGCGTAGTCGTGCTGGATGTGCTCCGGCATTATGGGTTCGCGCGTTCCTGCGATCGCCTCGCGCAGGCACGGCACGCCCATCCCGGCCGTGAATCCGGTGCAAAATCCGACCTCGTCGATGAATTTGAGCGCGCTCTTCTCGCTGGTCACGCGCCGGCTCGCGACACGCCTGAAGTGAACGTCGCGATGGCGCTCGAGCGCGTCGAGAATCCCCGGATTGTCAACCCCGACGGCCGCGATCATCCCAGAATTCGCTCGACGCAATCCGCGAAGATCCGCCGGTAGTTGGTCTTCACCGCAAGTCCGCGCGTGATTCCCTCCAGCCCGACCAGCGCGCGGATCAGAAATACGCTGTGCGCCGGCGATTTGTAGAGCCGATTCTCGAGCGCAAGCTCGCCGACCTTGGCCGCCTTGCCGACCGTATCGTATTCGAGCGGATCGACGGCGCGATCCACCCTCATCGGCTCGAACAAAATGTGGATGATTCTGACCATCGGCGCCGCATCCTGATTGCGATCGAGGTAACCCAGCTTGACCATCGCCGCCGCCAGCGATTTGTCGTCGCCGCTCAGAATCGCGCGCGCGACTTGCAGGTTCGCCTTGCGCACCGGTTCCGGGAAACGCCGAATCGAGCCGAAGTCGAGCACGCCCAACCGCGGATGATGGCTCACCAGGTAGTTGCCCGGATGAAAATCCGTGTGCAGCATCCCGAATTCCAGAATCTGCCGCCACGCGAACTCGTGAATCTTGATCGCGACCCATTCGCGCAATTCAAAATCGACCTCCGGCCCCATCACGTCTGCCAGCGGATAGCCGTCGATGTACGTCATCGTCAGCACGCGCCGCGAACTCAGCTCCTTGATGAAGTGCGGAATCATGATTTCGCGGTCCGCGCCTAGACGCCGGCCGAACTCCACCATGTTGCGCGCTTCGTTCACGTAGTCGAGCTCTTCGCGCAGGCGCTGATCGAGTTCCTTGTACACGGCGCCGGTGTCGATCTGCTGGCGCATCACGTCATGGCCGAGCGCCTGCAACGTGCGCAGCAGCAGTTTGAGATTCTGCAGATCCTGCTCGACCGTATCCTCGACGCCCGGATACTGAACCTTCACCGCGACGTCGATACCGTCGCGCGTGACCGCGCGATGCACCTGTCCGAGCGACGCGGCGGCAAACGCGGTCTGGTCGAAACTCCTGAAGAGCGCTTCGGGCCGCTTGCCAATCTCACTCCGAATCTGTTCCGAGATAGTCGCGTAGCTCATCGGCGGCACGTTCGATTGCGTCGCCCGCAGCACGTCGAGCGCCTCGCCCGGCAGCAGGTCCTTGCGAATCGAGAGCATCTGGATCATTTTCATGAACGCGCCGCGAAGCTGCTTGGAGCTCTCGACAATTCGCTGCGCGTTGCGGATGTGAGTTTCCAGCAGCTCGCGATCGCGCGCGGGCGCGCTCAGAAACGGCCGCCGCAGTTGATTCCACAGGTAGCTGGAGCCGACTTGCGACGCGAGCTCGCCCATCTTGATCGCGCGGCGCGCGCGCCCGCTGGTGATTGACGTGCGTTTCGCCATCAGTGGCCGTCGCGCTCGATTCCGACCCGGTTGATCAGCGTCGCCGCCAGCGCCGCGCCAAACCCATTGTCGATGTTGACGACAGTTACGCCGCTCGCGCACGAATTCAGCATTCCCAGCAGCGCGGCCAGCCCGCCCATCGATGCGCCGTAGCCCACGCTGGTCGGCACAGCGATCACAGGTTTATCCACCAGGCCCGCGACGACCGACGGCAGGGCGCCTTCCATGCCGGCGACGACAACAAGCACGCTCGCCTCGCGAATTACTTCGAGGTTCGCAGTCAAGCGATGAATTCCCGCGACGCCGACGTCGTAAACCCGCGCGACCCGATTTCCGAACAGCTCGGCGCACAGCGCGGCTTCCTCGGCGACCGGAATATCGGAAGTGCCCGCGCTCAGCACCATCACGATGCCGCGTCCCGACGGCTCGCGGCGCCCCTTCACCACCGCGCCAATCCGCGCGTCGCGATGGTACACCAGTGCGCGAATCTTGCGTTTGACGATGCGCGCCTTGTCCGCGGCCAGCCGCGTGATTATGAGATTCGTTCCTGACGCGAGCACGCGCCGTCCGATCGCCGCGAGCTGATCCGCCGTCTTGCCCTCGCCGAAAACTGCTTCGGGAATGCCGCGCCGGATGCTCCTGTGGCTGTCGAGCTTGGCAAATCCAAGATCCTCGAACGGCAACTCGCGGATGAGTTTGAACGCCGCGCCGGGAGTCATGCTGCCCGCGGCAACACCGTCGAGGATTTGGCGGATTCGTTTTTCGGTCATCGCCGCTTGAGAAGTTCGGGGCGGATCGGATGCGCCAGCGTCAAAATCAGTTCGCGCACCGCCCGTGCGTCGCTGCGCGTGACAGTGATCGTCAACTCGCCCTCGATTAATTTTTCGCCGGGCTTGGGAATATGCCCGAGTCGTTCGACCACCAGCCCACCGATCGTAGCATACTCATCCGCCTCCGAAAGCTTGAGGCCGAAGCGGTCGTTCAGTTCCGCGATCGGCGCGCTCCCGATCACGGACAGCACGCGCGGACTGACTATTTTGGCCAACTCCTCGCCAAGGTCGTGTTCGTCCTCGATATTGCCGACGATCTCCTCGATCAGATCCTCCAGCGTCAGAATTCCTGCCGAGCCGCCATACTCATCGACGATCACGGCCAGATTTTCCCCGGTGCGTTGCATCGCCACCATCACCTCGTCGAGCGGCATCGATTCCGGAAAATAACTGACCGGCCGCATCACGTCGCTCACCGGGCGGCTGAGATCGGGCGCTTGCAAAAGATCAAAAACATGAACGACGCCAACGATGTCCGTGATTCGACGCCGGAAGACCGGGATGCGGCTGAATCCCTCGCGGCGGACAGTTTCGATCGCCGCCGCAAGCGAGGTTTCCTCCGGGACCGCATCGACACCGACCAGCGGCACCATCGCCTTGCGCGCATCGGCTTGCGAGAAGCGAAAGATTCGGCTGATCATCAGTTGCTCGGCGGGCAGGATGGCGTCGTGCGGCTGCTCGGATGCGTCGCTCGGCCGTCGCCGCATCAAGCGCGCTAAATCCTCGCGGCTCAGGAACACGCTCCCGGCATCGGGCGGCACACCCGCAAAACGGCGAAGCAATCGGCTCAGAACAGTCTCTGCGCCGAGCAGCGGCGCGAGCACGGCCGCAAGGAAACGCAACGGCCGCGCGGCGAACAGCGCAAACGCGTGCGGATTTCCAAGCGTCAGCAGCTTCGGTATCCATTCCCCCAGCACCAGAGTAATCGGCGTCAGAATAAATGGCGCGAGATAAACCAGGTGCGGCCGGATTTGATGCAGGAAGCTGGTGAGCAGGACCGCCGCGACAATAGTGGCGAGATTGGTACCGGTCAGCGTCAGCGCCAGCAAACGATCGCGATTGCCCAGCAATTCGCCGAGCATTCGCGATCGCTCGTGCCCGCCTTCGCTTCCGGCGCGAACTTTCAAATCGTCCGCCGAAACCAATGCGATCTCTGAGGCGGCGAAAAACGCCTGCACCACGAGGCACCCGGCCAGCGCGACGATCAGCCCGACCGTCGTCATCGATGCAGCCTCACCAGCTCGACGGCCGCGCCGCGCACGCGCTCGATGGTGGCTTCGAATTCTCCGAGCCTCATCTTCTCTCCCGCGCGCGGCACGCGCCCGAGCTTGCGCAGGATCAGGCTGCTCAGCGTCTTGCCGCCGCCATAGGCTTCGATAACGCGGGCCGGAGCGAGCGCGTCCGCCAGCTTGCCCAGCGCGATTGCGCCCGACGCCGACCATTCGTGGTCGGATATTTTCGTGAGCTCGGGAATTTCGCTTTCGAACTCGTCGCGAATCTCGCCGAACAATTCCTCGAGCAGGTCTTCGAGCGTCACCAACCCCAGCAAGCGGCCGTACTCGTTGACCACCAGCGCGATCTGGAAGCGCCCGCGGCGCATCTCGTCAAATAAATCGGCGAGCAGCTTGCCCGGCGGGACAAAATACGCCGGCCGCACCAGGCGCTCCACGCGCGGCGGCGATGGCTCCAAGCGGCGCGCCGCGAAATCCTTGGCGTGCAGAATTCCGACGATGTTATCCTGGCTGTGGCGATAGACCGGCACGCGCGAGAAATTTGCGTGCGCGATTTCCGCCACCAGCTGCGCCACCGGCATCTCGATGTCGAGCGAAAAGATTCGCTCCCGCGGCGTCATCACCTCAGACGCGCGCCGCGCGCCGAAGTCGAACACGCGATGAATCATCGCACGCTCGGCGGGTTCAACCTGTCCCTGGTTCTCGCCGAGCCTGAGCAGCGTCTTGAACTCCGCCTCGGAGACCGGGCCCGGGCGCGGCGCTTGCTCCAGTGGCGTGAAATGCCGCGCGAACGGATGAACAAAATCGGCGAGCACCGCCAGCGGCCGCGCTGTGATCCACGTCAGCGCGGCCGGAAATCCAAGTGCGAATGTCTTCGGCGTAATGTCGCAGAACAAAAGTACGATCACGAGCATCGCCGGCGCCGCGACGATCGGCCCCCATTTATCGCCGAGCCACGCCAGCAGAATGATCGTCGCCAGGCAGTCGGCGAAGATGTTGCACGCTTCGTTCAGCCCGATGATGACCATCAACGACTCGAGCGGCCGGCGCATCAGACGGTCGAGCGCGTGCTGCACGGAAAGGCTCATCTGCTCGCGCGTGTGCTCCAACCGCGCCATCGAGAACAGCGCGGTCTCGGACGCGGCCAGCGTGGCGCTCAGCACGATAAGCGCCAGGACCGCGAGAGGCAGCATGAACATCATCGCTTCTATCTAGCCGCGCGATCGCAGCTGATCCCATCCTGCGATAGTCGGCGCGCTAGCACCAATCACCTTCACGCGCTTGCCCCGAACGATCGCGCCGATTCGCCGCACCCCGACGCGCAGGCGGCGCGACAGTTCGGATTCGCTATGGCCGGGCCTCGCGCAGAAGATCAGTTCGTAATCCTCGCCGCCCGTGAGCGCGTGCACGAGATTGCCGCCCATCAGCGCACGGTACGCCGGCGAGACCGGGATTCGCGACGCGTCGATCTCGGCGCCGACGCCGCTTCGTTCGAGGATGTGACCCAGGTCCTGCATGAATCCGTCGCTGACGTCGATCGCAGCCGGCGCGGGCCTGAGCGCCGCCAGGCGTTGCCCGGGATACAGCCGCGCTTGCGGACGCAGAAATCGCTCGACGAGATATTTTCTTGAGGCGCGGTCTTTTTTCGCGTTGCCGCGCGCCTTCAGCTTGCCCGCCAGGATGCGCCAGCCGAGCGCCGCATCGCCGAGCGTGCCGGTCACGAAGATCTCGTCGCCGGGACGCGCCGTATCTCGTCGCATCGCAGCGCTCCCAACCTCGCCGAGCATCGCGATCGTGATCGACAGCTCGCGCGCGCGCGTAATATTGCCGCCCACGATATCTGTGGAGGCTTGGCGCGCCGCATTGCGCAGCCCCGCGTAAATCCGTTCGAGCGTCCGCGCTGCAATTCCCTCGCGCACGGCCAGGTTCACGACGCAAGCAGTCGGACGCCCGCCCATCGCCGCGATGTCGCTCAAGTTAACCGCGAGCGCGCGCGCACCAAGCGCTTGCGCAGTGCCCCATCGCAGATCGAAGTGAACATTCTCGACCAGGCTGTCGATCGTAAACAGCGTCCGCCCCCGCGGCCGCGAAACAATTGCGCAATCGTCGCCGGCGCCGAGGATCGTGCGGCGGCTGAGACGGATTCCCGCGCTCAGTCGCGCGATCAGTTCGAATTCGCTGGACAGTTTGCCGGATGCGTCGGGCAGTTTGCTCACGGCGTGCGCGCTTTCGGCGGTTGCGCTTCGAGCGGCAATTCCGCGACCAGCGTCAGGCCGCGCCGGCCGTCCGCGAAGCGGGCCTCGACCCGGCCGCCGGCCGCTTCCGCCATCGCGCGCGCTATATACAGTCCGAGTCTGGGCGCCGCGCCGCGATCCTCGTTTTTGCTGTGGCGCTCGAACAGCGATTCCAGTTCCGCCTGTGAAAGGGACGGGCCGCTGTCGGTGACCTCGACCGCGATCGATTCGTTTCGCATCCGCGCGCGCAACACGACTTCGCCGCTCGCCGTCCTTGCGATCGCATACGCGAGCATGTTTCTAACGATCCGCTCGAAATGACGCCGGTCGAGTTTGCACGCCGGCAGCCGCGCGATCTCGATGCGTAGCTTCAGGCGCCGCCGCCGCGCCTGCAGGGCGCAATCCTCCGCGACTTCGCTGAGCACCTGGTTCGGATCCAGTTCGGCCGGCGCCGGGATGACGTCGTCTTCCTGCACCTCGTAGTAGTCCAGCACGTTGCTCACCACCAGGTCCATGTTCCACGCGGTCGCGGCGATTCGTTCGAGCAGGTCCGTCCGCTCCCTTGGACTGATGTTCGCCTCCTCGAGCAGACTGACGTAGCCGCTCAGCGCCGCGACCGGACTGCGAATGTCATGCGCCATCGTCGCGATTTGCGTCTGCCGAAACCGCGCGGCTTCCTCCAGATGCTGCACCTGTTTTTTGAGGCGGCGGCGGAATCGGCCGATGAAAATCGCCGTGTATTGAGCGAAGATCACCGCTGCGATCAGACCCATCCATCGGTACGTCCCAAATGGCGTTTCGATCGGCGCCAGGTACTCGCCCGCCGCGTAGGCCAGTAGCGATGTGACAGCCATCGCCAACTGCCAGCGCGTGCCCCAGCTCACGAACGCCGCGGTCGCCAGTGGACATAACATGATCGCGACAAAGCGCGACTCGGGGTCTCCCGTCGCTCGGCTGATCAGGATGAACATCCCGATCAGAAACAGGATAAACAGCAGGGTCAAGGATTTCCAACGGCGCTTGAATGAGCGCGTCCACGTCAGCCCGAAGAACAGGCAGGTCGCGCCCAGGGTCAGCCAGTGCAAGCCAATCCCCGGCGCATTCCTTCCCCACTCATGCTGATCGTACGCAAGGTACGCCAGCAGCATGAAGATTCCGAGCGCGCCGCCGAGTTTCAGCACTCGCAGCGATTCCTCGTCATCCTCGGTCCAGTTGAATTCCGAAGCGGCGCGGCCGGGCTCGGAATATGTCAGCCCGAATGAGCCGTTGTTTTTGCCGTCCTCCGCCAATCAGGCTCCCCCGGCATTTTTTCCGCAGCGTGTAACTGCTTTCATGATTACCAATAGCCTGACTTCAGCGCCGGGTTGCATCAAGCGCCTTTTTTATCGCGCTCAACGCATAATCGACCTCGTCCTGCATGATCGTCAGCACCGGCGCAAGCCGGACAACGTTGTCCGCGTTGAGCGTCCAGTTCAAAACCACCCCGCGCGCTAAAGTCGCCGCCACAAAGCGCCGCGCCAGCGCCGCATCGCGAAACTCGATACCCACCAGCATCCCGAGCCCGCGCACTGCCGCGATTTCCGGCGCGCGCATCCCCAGCAGCCGCCGCACGATCTCCTTGCCAATCGTCGCGGCGCGCTCGAACAGACGCTCGCGCACGATCACGTTCAGGGCAGCCAGTCCGGCCGCGCACGAAAGCGGATGGCCGCCGAAGGTCGTGATATGTCCCAGCGGCGGATCGTGCGAAAGCGTGCCAAGAAGCTCGTCGCGGCCGCACAATGCGCCCAGCGGCAGACCGCCGCCGAGCGCCTTGGCCATTACGACCATGTCGGGCACGACGCCAAAATGCTCGAGCGCGAACAGCTTGCCGGTGCGGCCAAAGCCCGTCAGCACCTCGTCGAAGATGAGCATCGCACCCGCGCGATCGCATCGTTCACGCAGCGCGCGAATGAATCCGGCCTCCGGTATGCGCACGCCGCCCTCAGCCTGCACCGGCTCGATGACCACCGCCGCGATCGTCGAATCGATTTTCGCAAGCGCCCCCTCGTCGCCGAACGGCAGATGCCGCACCGGCCCGGGTAGCGCGCCGAACGACTCGCGCATCGCGCGATTTCCCGCCAGCGCAAGCGCGCCCATCGTGTCACCGTGATACGCCCCGTCGAACGCCACGAATCCCGCCCGGCCGGTGAACTTGCGCGCCACCTTCAGCGCACATTCGATCGCTTCTGCCCCGCTGTTGGTGAAATACACGCGCTCGAGCGGTCGCGGGAGAAGCTCGGTGAGCCTTCGCGCCAGCATAACCTGGCTCTCGATTACGTACTCGCCGTACACCATGACGTGCAGATGGCGCCGCGCCTGCTCCCCGATCGCGGCGAGCACCTCGGGATGTCCATGCCCGAGGGCACAGACGCCGATCCCCGCGATGAAATCGAGATAGCGCCGCCCGTCCGACGCGACCAGCCACGAACCCTCGGCGCGCGATATCTCCAGCCCGATCGGTGCGTCGGAAGTCTGCGCCAGATTCTGGCGGAAGAAATCGCCGAGCTCACTCATCGCGCTCCAACCATCATATCGATGAACCCGCCTCCACCGTGGCGCCAATCAAGCGGCGGCGATTGCATCTCACCGGGTGCGCACACGTACGGTATCCCGATCGCTGCGACGGTTGCACCTATGTCGGCGGCTTCCGATTCATCGCCAGCGACCGCCATCGCTTCGATCCGTCCCGATACATCCGCGATGCAATCGCGAAATTCCCCGAGATCTCGCACTCCGGTCACGTGCACCGTCCTGAACCCCGGCGAAATTTTGAATGAATCCTCCAGGACCGCCCTCGGCGCGAACAAGCTTGGCCTCGGCTCGAAAACCACCGTCCATTCAAGTCCGCGACCCTCAAACAGCTCGACCGGCTCGCCCGCAATCCGCCGCCAGCGCGCGCGCTCCCGCACTCCGCGTATTTCGGCGGCGTCGCGCAATGGGATTTTTGCCGGCGGCATCGATTCCCCGATACGTTCGAGCGCCGCTGACATTCGGATCGCCAGGTCTCGCGCTACGCCGCCGGCAGGACTCACCACGAACACGTGATGGAGCGACAGGCAGCCCAGCTGCTCGAACAATGCGACATCGCGCGCGAGCAGCTCCGCGACCCTGTCGATGCGCGACGGATCGGTAGCACTCGGCGCGACTACCGCGGCGCTGACCCGGCTGCCGAATCCGATCACATTGGGTCGGTTGTGAAGCGACTCGATCGTCAGGTCGTCGCCGTACGCCACCACCCGCTCGCAATTCGCAATCAACGCCGCGGTCAGATCGGCGCGCGCGCGGCTCCAGTGGAGGACCTCGATGCGCGCGCCGGCGTCACGATCGATCTCGGCCAGCGTACGCGCAAACTCCGCGAAAAATATCGGCTCGGCCGAGGCGGTTTTGATCACCACCCCTGCGCCTGCCACCAGCGCGATCGCGATCTCATGCATCCCGGCGCCGGCAACGTTGCCTGCGGCGATGAATCCGGCCGTCTTTGGCCTGTCGATCCCGCCGCTCGACGAAACCCGCGCGGCGATCGACTTCAACGCGTCGCTTGTGAATGGTTTCAGCAGCGCGTCGATCGAGTTTTCGAGGATCGCGACGGAATACCCCGCCGAGCGCGCGATTGCGGCGATCGTTTCGCGTCGGCGCGCGTAATCCCGATCGCGCCAGAGTTCGAACGCGCGCGCCAGTGCCTTGGCCATTCGATCCGCGCCGGGGTTGATGTCTTCTGCTCCGCGCACGCGCGCGGCTGCCGATGCTATATCCGATTCGACTAGCCGTGATGAATCGAGTCCGGCCGTGCCGCCATCTCGCATGCGCACTTGCGCTTCGCTCGACGCCGTACTCACGCTCATCGCGGAGCCTCCACGCGCTCTGGGGTCACTCCCGTCCTGCGCGCCGCTTCAGTCGCGGAGAATTGCCCAATCGCCAGCGCGCAGCCGCGAGCTTCTCCCCCGTTCGCTCTGCCAAGCACGCGAACCCGGCCACGCTCGACCCACCCCAGGTCTTCCGTCATGACGGCGGACACCGAGCCGACGTTGGCCAGATCGAAGAACGTCAGCAGTCCGATCTCCCCGTCCGGCATCGGCCTCAACGTGACCGGATCCCGCGCCGTCACGCGCAGCCATGGTGGCGGAATTTTGAACCGCTCTTGCGTATTCGACACGCCGGGGCAATTGAATGCCGTCGCGTCGTAAAGCTGCGAGCACAATTCCGTCATCCCATACTCGTTGACAACCATCGCGGGCGCGATCGCGAGCAATTCGCCGGCCCGCCCGATCACCTCCGGGGCCTGCATCGGTACGGCCTGCCCTTTCGCCCCGCCGGTGTCCATCATTCGCGAACCCGGAGCGAGCCGAAGCTTCACGCCGCTGCTGCGAAGCTCGGAAAACAGCGCCGCGAATGCCGCCGTGGTGCCCAGGATGCAGACCGGTTCGCGCCGCGCCTCGGCGTCGGCAAGAAACCCGGTCGCCGCTTCAACATCGATACGGTCGCGCGATGCGACCGCCAGATGCGTGCGCGTCCCGAATTCTTCGATACACCAGCTGATCATCGCCGCCAGCGACGATTCCGCCGTCGCGTCCGCGGTCGGATGCATCGCGAGAATCGCGACTCGCCGAGCGTCGGGGAACAGCATCGTGCGCAGATGAGCGATCGCCGACGCGCGATAAATTTCGGGCCGCGCAACGATATGGCGTCCGCGGCGTTCCCGCCCCTGCGTGGTCCCGCTGGTGAGATAAATGGCTGCTTCTGCCGATCGCGCGGCTCCGTCGATCGCAAGGTCGGCGTACTTGAATGCGAGATTGCTGACCGCCGGGACGTCGTCCACGATCCGCACCGCGTCAGGATCGACGCCGCGCCCCTCGCAGTAGCGCCGATATGCGCCAACCGCCTTGAATTGATGGCGAAAAACGTCCAGCGCAAGCCGCTGGAACGATTCAGGCTCGGGCCTGTGGATAAACGTGAGAACCTGCTCGTAGATGGACATCGGATTCGCGCCACGGGCCGACGGCGCATGATAATGGCGCCACCGCGCGCGCCCATTCAATCCTGCTATCTTGGCGCTGCCCCCTTTGGACTGAAAAATACCCGTATTTACGCGGCTCTCAAAATGTTCTACACTCCGGCTGGTTGTGGGTGGCGGGGATGCCTCGGTGGCGGTCAAAGGGCCGGATAAGCGGGGCCTCGGCAGGTTACGCGCTTTATTTAACAATGCCCTCCAACGTTACCCCAATTTGGGATGTAACCAACTTTGCCATTGCGACGTACTTTTGCTAAACGCTTTGCCATCGGATTCTAGGAGAACCATCGCGAAATGAAGAAATTCGCCGCCGGCGTGATGCTAGGCTTTGTTGCCAGCTGGGCTGTTGCTTTCGCTTCGTCCAACGTGAGCCACAATGGCAATTTCTGGAACCGCCTCAATGGCGCCGCCAAGGACGGTTACGTCAATGGCTATTCCGATGCGATGCGGGTGAGCGTCGGCAAACTCGACGTCCTCAATTCCGCCGCCGATCTGTTTCATTGGAAGGGCGCCCGCCGCATTATCCATCAGCTCTCGGGACAGCTCTCGATGGGCCAGGTGACTGCGAATCAGGCGGTCAAGCGGCTCGACGACTTGTATTCGAATCAGAAGTACAGCGAGCTCGATCTCGGCGAGGCGCTGCAGACGCTTTCGATTCGCGCCAATGAGACCGCGATGCCCGATGCGCCGGTGAAGAGCGCGAAGTAAAACCATTCGACTTTCTCATCTGAGGCGGTCTCGTCACGGGCCGCCTCTTTTTTTTCGGCACACACCCTCAACGATCGCGCTTGAAACGGCAGGTCCGCGGTCCTAGCCTAATTCGCGGGACATCCACGTGAACGCGCCTGTATTTCTGCTCGAAAAAGTTCTCCGCGCCACCGTTGGCGTTCACTCGCATATTCCATCGACGCATGTCTCGACCGCGATTGGCCTGGGCACCGATCGCCGCGGCACCGGCACCGTCGTCAGCCCCGACGGACTGATCCTCACGGTTCACTACCTGTTGCTCGGCGCGCAAAACGTGATCGTCACGATGCCCGGGGGCGAGCAACTCGAGGCAAAGATCGTAGGCAAGGATTACAGCACCGGAATCGGCCTGCTGAAGATCGATTGCGGCAAAATCCCCTGCGTGGAAGTCGTGTCGTCGGAAAAATGCGTCGTCGGGCAGGAGGCGTTCACCGTCGCGAGTCTCGGCGGCGAGAAGCGATGCGCTGACTGCGGCATCATCACGTATCTCGGTCCCTTCGACGCGGTCTGGGAATTCATGCTCGACAAGTGCGTCTGCGTCACCGCCTCGTCGCTGAACATCGGGATGAGCGGCGGACCGATCTGCAATCTTCAGGCGCAAGTGATTGCCGTTTCATATTTGAACTTCGCCGACCTGAGCCGCGCGATTCTTGGCGTGCCGGGCGAAAGTTTCCTCGCCGTCCGCGATGAGTTGATCAAGCATGGCGGGCGCATCACCGCCGCACCGCGCGCCTGGCTCGGCGTGCTCTCATACACGCTGCGCGACCACGTTGTGATCGCGGGCGTGATGCCCGGCGGTCCGGGTCAGAAAGCCGGCCTGCAACAGGGCGACCTGGTTATTTCGATCGATGACGCCGACGTGGACAGCAGGCGGGTTCTCTACGAGGCGCTCCGCAACCATCGGCCCGGCGAGAACATCAATCTCAAGGTCCTGCGCAACAATCGCGTTTACCAGCTCGATATCCCCGCCATCCGCGCCGAAGATTACTTCGCCTAGCTTCCCGGACTATCAGGCGCTCGAAAAGTAATACGCCGGCCGGAGGACAAGGGTCGATGGCGTCACGGCATTTCGCAGGAACCCGACCGGTTCAGTGCGACGCGTTTGACGGTGCGCTCAGATCGTCAAACCAGCGGCGGATCCTCGGTATGGAGTGATAAGCCGTCCCATTGTGATCTTCCGGGCCCACAGATACGGCTTCGACATGGCCGCCGCGGCTCAGCGCCTCTCGCACAAAGAACTTTGCATTCTCTGGCGCAACATCCACATCCTTGTCGCCGTAATAGGCGCGAAACGGCGCCTTCGGGGCCCAGGCATAGGCCTCGTTCTCCCGGGCTGCATTCAGGAACCAGTGCGGCTGCTTGCGGTCGAAGGCGGTGAGAAATTCCGGCGTGAACAGCTCGCGCGGATTTGTCGGCAGGCTCTTGGCAAGGTCGTCGGCGTGATCGCCGTCGAGCAGGATCCCCGCTTTCGCTGCGCGCTCCGGCTTCAACACGCTTTCGAGCGGCTGGCGATAGTATGTCGAGTAGCACAACGCGAGATTGGTCAGATAGAGTGAGTCCCCGCTGGCAGCCCCTGTCATGGCCAGCGGTAATGCGATGTCAGCGACATCATAGGGACCGGCGATGCCCGCTCCCGCTATCACATGCCAGGATGGGTTGCCCAATCCCTCCAGCGCATGCTGAATAACTGCGCTCGCGTGCCCTCCCTGCGAAAAGCCGGTGATATAGATGTCAGCATTCCACCGTCGGCCCAGATCTTTGGACACGGTCTGTGCCGCACGCAGGAAATCAAGCGTCTGATCGATTGTCCCTGGATTGTAAAAGTAGGGCTGCACCCCCTTCGAGATCCCCAGACCCAGCAGGTCCGGTGCGAGATGCAGGTATCCGCCGCCGGCAAACACGCCAGACACGAGCACGCCCTCTTCAAAGCTCGGATTCGACACCGACCTCCGGCGATCCACATTGGTGCCGTGCATGTAGAGAACCGTCCCGCGCAAGGGACCGCTTTCGGGCAGGACCATCAGGCCGGACAAAAGCATCGACCTGCCATCGACCATCGACCAGTAACTAATGCGATAGAGATCTATCCCATGCGAGACCGGCACGGCTTCGCGCACTCCAGCGAACCAGAGAAAAAGCCGAAGCGCGACGGCTGGATAGGCAGCCACATGTTCAACGCGGCAAACCGATCCCCGGACTCGCGGCTCATCGTGATAGACCGGCAACCGGCCCGGTTCGGATCCGCACCTCGCAAGCATGAGCAGCCCGAAACATGCGGCGAGCAATCGCTTCATGTAGCCCTATGACACTCCATCCGCCGGGCTTTTTCGGATTCAACCGCGGCGATTCAGGCTTCGCCCGCTGCCCGTGGTGGCTTTTTCAACCGCCGGCTGGACGCACTACACGTCCTTGAAGGCAGCCTTCTTCTGCGAGGCCTCTATCGCCGCCTGCGCCGCCGCCAGCCGCGCGACCGGAATCCGATACGGCGAGCACGACACGTAATCCAGCCCGAGGCGATGGCAGAGCTTGACGCTGGCGGGATCGCCGCCATGCTCGCCGCAAATCCCGATCTTCAATTTCCGGTTCGCCTTGCGCCCGCGCTCGATCGCGATTCGCATCAACTCGCCGACTCCGGCCGGATCGAGCTCCGCGAACGGGTCCTTCTTGTAAACTCCGGCGCGAATGTAGTCGGGGAGGAATACTCCCGAGTCATCGCGCGAGATTCCATACGTCATCTGCGTCAGATCGTTGGTCCCGAATGAAAAGAATTCCGCCACCGCGCCGATCTGATCCGCAACCACGCACGCGCGCGGCACCTCGATCATCGTGCCGATCGTGAATGGCACCTTGATGCCGCGTTCCTTGAACACCGCGGCCGCCACTTCGCGAATCTGCGCCGCCAGGATGTCGAATTCCCTGCGCTCGCCGATCAGCGGCAGCATGATTTCGGGCATCGCCTTGACCCCTTGCTTGCGCAGCTCGCACGCCGCCTCGATTATCGCGCGCGCCTGTGCGTGGTAAATCTCGGGAAAGCAGATTCCCAGCCGCGAGCCGCGAAGCCCCAGCATCGGATTGACCTCGAACAGCCTGTCGCGCACCTGCTTCAGATGCTCCAGCGTGGTGCCGATTTTGGCGGCCAGGTCGCGCATCTCGCTGTCCTCATGCGGGAGAAATTCATGCAGCGGCGGATCCAGCAAACGGATCGTAACCGGCAAACCCGCCATCGCTCTCAGGATTCCGATGAAGTCCGCGCGCTGCATCGGCAGGATCTTTTCAAGCGCGCGCCCGCGCTGCTCCGCGTTCTCCGCCATGATCATTTCGCGCACGGCCGAGATTCGCTCGGGATTGAAAAACATGTGTTCGGTGCGGCACAGCCCGATTCCTTCGGCGCCGAATTCGCGCGCGATCCTGGCGTCGTTGGGAGTGTCGGCGTTGGCGCGCACTCCCAATTTGCGTTCCGCGTCCGCCCACGACAGAAATTTCTTGAAGAACGACGGCATCTCGGGATCCACCGTCGGCACGCGGCCCTCGATCACTTCGCCCGTCGATCCATCGAGCGTGATGTACTCGCCGCGGCGGACTACCGTGCCGTTGGCCGATAGCGTGCCGGCGCCGTAGTCGATTTCCAGCGCCGAGACTCCCGCCACGCACGACTTGCCCATCCCGCGTGCGACCACGGCCGCGTGACTGGTCATCCCGCCGCGTGCGGTGAGAATTCCTTCGGCGACCTGCATCCCGTGGATGTCTTCGGGCGAGGTCTCCAGCCGCACCAGGATTACTTTGCGGCCCGACGCCGCCACGGCGACTGCTTCATCGGCCGAGAACACCACTTCGCCGTTGACCGCACCCGGCGACGCCGGCAGTCCGCGCGCGATCACGTGTTTTTTGCTCGACGGGTCCAGCCGCGGATGCAGAAACTGCTCGAGCTGTTCGGGCTCGACGCGCTTCAACGCCGTCATGCGATCGATCAGCTTCTCGTCGGCCATATCCACCGCGATTCGCACTGCGGCTTGCGCCGTTCGCTTGCCGGTACGGGTCTGGAGCATGAACAGCCGATTGCGCTCGATCGTGAATTCCATGTCCTGCGTATCGCGAAAATGCTTTTCGAGCTGCGCCGAGATCTTGAGGAATTGCTTGTAAACGTCCGCAAAGCTTTCCTCGAGCGTCGAATATTGCGCCGCACGCTCGGCCTCGCTGATTCCCGCGCGCGCGGCCCATTGGCGCCCCGCCTTCAGGCTTATCTGCTTTGGGGTGCGGATGCCGGCGACGACGTCCTCGCCCTGCGCGTTGGGCAGATACTCGCCGTAGATTCCTTTCTCACCGGTGCCGGGATCGCGCGTGAATGCGACCCCGGTGGCGCAATCGTCGCCCAGGTTGCCGAACACCATCGACTGCACCGTGACCGCTGTGCCCCAATCGCCCGGGATATTGTTGATTCGCCGGTACGTGATCGCGCGATCGTTGTTCCACGAGCCGAACACCGCGCCCACCGCCATCCACAGTTGTTCGCGCGGATCCTGCGGGATGTCGCGGCCAACCCGCGAACGAATCAGCGCCCGGAACTCGCCGACCAGTTCCTGCAAGTCATCGACCTTCAGGTCGGTGTCGCTCTTGACGCCGCGCGCCGCCTTTTTGCGATCGATAATTTCCTCGAACGGATCGGGATCGTTCTTGTTCTCCGGCTTCAGCTTGAGCACCACGTCGCCGAACATCTGGCAAAAGCGCCGGTACGAGTCCCACGCGAAGCGCGGGTTGCCGCTGATTTCCGCCAGCCCCTTCATCGTCTCGTCGGTAAGACCGAGATTCAGCACCGTGTCCATCATGCCCGGCATCGAAACGCGCGCGCCCGACCGCACCGACACCAGCAACGGATTCTTCGCGTCGCCGAACGTGCGCCCGAGCGCCTTCTCGATTCGCGCCACGCCTTTCGCCACGCCTTCGGTGAGCCCCTTGGGATACTTGTGGCCGTGATCGTAAAAATAGTTGCAGACCTGCGTCGAGATCGTGAAGCCGGGCGGCACCGGCAGCTTGAGCCGCGCCATCTCGGCCAGGTTCGCGCCCTTGCCGCCCAGCAGATTGCGCATCGCGGAGCGTCCTTCCGACACGCCCGCACCGAAAAAGTAGATCTCAGGATGAATCCGACCCATGTGAAATTGTCTCTCCCGTCTCCGCATCATGCGGAAAAATTTTGTAAAGTTATGCCGGCTCCGCAGCCGCCGGGCGCGTCCAGCCTATTCGATCGCCGATCTCTTCGACCAGCCTCGCTATCGGCACCCGATCCTGCGTCATCGAGTCGCGATCGCGAACTGTCACCGTGTCGTCTTCCATCGTCTGATGATCGATCGTCACGCCGTAGGGCGTGCCGACTTCGTCCTGGCGCCGATAGCGCCGGCCGATCGAACCCGCTTGATCGTAAGCAACTGTGAAATGACGCTTCAGCGCGTCGCGGATCGCGATCGCTTTCTCGGGCTGTCCCGCCTTGCGCAGCAGCGGATAGACGGCAACCTTGATTGGCGCGAGGCGGGGATCGAGCCGCAGCACGATTCGCTCCTCGTTATCGACCACGTCCTCGTCGTATGCGTCGAGCATGAACGCGAGCATCGCGCGATCGACCCCCAGCGCGGGCTCGATCACCCACGGCCGAAAGCGCGTCTTGGTGTCCTCGTCGAAATAAGTCAGCTCCTTGCCGCTGAACTTCGCGTGCTGATCGAGGTCGTAGCTGCCGCGCTTGGCCACGCCCTCCAACTCGCCCCATCCGAACGGATACAGGAACTCGATGTCGGTAGTGCCGCTCGAATAATGCGACAATTCATCGGTCGCGTGTTCGCGGGCGCGCAGATGCTCGCGCTTGATTCCGAATTTGACGTGCCAGTTGAATCTGAAATCGACCCAGTAGCGATACCACTTCTCTTCTTCCGCGCGATCGGGACGAACGAAAAACTCCATCTCCATCTGCTCGAACTCGCGGGTGCGGAAAATGAAATTCTCGGTGGTGATTTCGTTGCGGAACGACTTGCCCTGCTGCGCGACGCCGAACGGCAGCTTCACGCGCTGCGTATCGACGACGTTCTCGAAGTTCGAGAAAATTCCCTGCGCGGTTTCCGGGCGCAGATAGACAACCGCCGCGGTGTCTTCGACCGGACCCATGAACGTCTTGAACATCAGGTTGAAGTTGCGCGCCGGCGTCAGTTCGCCGCCGCATTCGGGGCAGACGCCGCCCTTGATGCGATCGGCGCGGAAACGCTGCTTGCAGTTTTTGCAATCGACCAGCGGGTCGGTGAAATTCTTGAGATGACCCGACGCCTCCCAGGTGCGCGGATGCTGAAAAATCGCCGAGTCCAGCCCGAGCACGTCGCTGCGGTACTGCACCATCTCGCGCCACCACGCCTCCTTGACGTTGCGCTTGAGCTCGACGCCCAGCGGGCCGTAGTCAAAGGTGGATCCGAGTCCCCCGTAGATGTCGCTCGTTGGAAAAACAATTCCACGGCGCTTGCACAGGTTGACCAGTTTTTCCATCGTGACCGCGCGTTTGGCGGCGGGCACTGCGTTTTCCGCGGACAACAAAAAATTCCTCCTAAATCGCTCCGACCATCTCGAGCACGCGGTTCACGTACACGTCGCCCGCATGCATTACGAGGCCGACCCCCGCGAAGACCTCGAAACCCTCTGTCGGAGATGCTCGCAGGCTTCGGGGATATGAGTGTCGGAGATCAGGCCGATTCGCATTACGATTTGCTCCGGGCGCGCTTGCCCGCCGAGCGAATCGTGAAGCCTATCATGGCCCCGAATCCCCCGCAATTTTTATGATTTGCGGGATATTACGGCGATTTGCGCCCGCCGCCAAAGGCGTCAGCGGCGTTTTTGCAACCTCGCGCGTGCGGCATATGGCCGCTTTCCCGAAGCTCGTGCTACAAGTCCTGACCATGGGATGAGGCGGCCGGCGCGGTCGCACTTTGCGGTCGAGGAGGACTTTTTCGATGCGAATTTCGAGGCTCGTCATCTGCGCATTTGCGATTGCAGCTTCGATTGCGATTGCGGGATGCGGTCATAAGCTGGTCGCGCACAACGGCGAAAGCACCGTCGCCGTCTACCCCGACGAGGACACGTTCACGAAACTGAACGACTTGAAGAGACAAGGCCCGGTCGGCGGCGTGATCGGAGGTGTCGGCGAAGGACTCGCCGCCAAGCAGGTTGACAACAACACTCCGGTGCGGATCATCAACAGCGACGACAAAGGCTCGCAGATCGAAGTGCTCGACGGCGCGTTCAAAGGCACGCGGGGCTTCGTTCCAAGCGACAACGTGCACTGACGCGCCAGCAGCGCTACAGTGCGTTTACACCGCGCTCGCCGGTGCGGATGCGCACCACCTCTTCCATCGGCATCACGAAGATTTTCCCGTCGCCGATTCTGCCGGTTCGCGCCGCGCGCTCGATGGTCTCGACGACCTGCGCCGCCAGCTCGTCCGAAACAATTATCTCGAGCTTTACCTTGGGCAGAAAGTCCACGACGTACTCCGCACCACGGTACAGCTCGGTATGCCCCTTCTGACGGCCGAATCCCTTGACCTCGCTGACCGTGAGACCCTGCACACCGATACTCGACAACGCCTCTTTGACCTCGTCGAGCTTGAACGGTTTGATGATCGCCTCAACCTTCTTCATAAGTCTCCTCTCGGTCTCTTCTCAGACTGGCCGCGCGGGACATATGCCGGCCGACACCGCATCCTCTATTAACCATTCTCCAAGGATGCCGAGGGTTCAAGACCCCCCGTTTCGCGTGCGCGTCGGGACGGCTCAGCCAAATACCTAGTCCATCCGGCGGGATTGCGGCAACATCCAGCGCAATCGTCAACGCAAGCGCGATGCCAACCGGCATTTTCCGCTGATGCGCGTTACCGCATCATAGATACCGCTCGGTGTGGCCTTCCTGGAACCTCCACAATGCTTAGCTGGCAGGCGTCCGATTAATCCACAGGCACTAGCTGGAAGCGGCGCTGTCGCTGCGCTTGGGCTGGAACCTGGGTTCCTCGCCGCGCGATAAGCGCTGGATATTCTCGCGATGGCGAAACAGGATCAGCGCCGTCATGAGGATCGCGAGCAGCAGGTAGTGATGCGGCAAGCCCAGGGCTGCGACCGTCGGCGGCGCCGCGATCGCCGCGCCCATAGTCGCCAGCGACATGATTCGGCTTACCGCAAACACCACGCCGAACACCGCAAGTGCGACCAGAATCACCATCGGCGAGATCGCGAGCCAGATTCCCAGCGCCGCCGCGCCGCCCTTGCCGCCGCGAAAGCGGAGAAACACCGAGCAAATCGAGCCGATATACGCCGCCAGACCTGTCCACGCGACAATCGCGATTGGAAACCCCGCCGCCTGCGCCACTATCACCGGAATCGCTCCTTTCAGCACGTCGCCGGCGAACGTTATCGCAGCTGCGCTCGCACCGCCTGCCCGCGCCACGTTCGCCGTCCCGATATTGCCCGAGCCGACCGCGCGCGGATCGAAGCCGCGCATCCGGCCCACGATCACGCCGGTCGGAATCGAGCCCACGATATACGCACCAACTATCAGGAGTGCTTCAATCATTTTTTTTCAGTGAATTTCCTCCACAATGTAGCGCCCCAATGGATGTTGCCTTGCCCTACTGCGAACGCAGAAAACTTGTGGAGGAAGGGCGGAAGCATTGTGCTTGGACAGCGCCGACTAGTGGAGCAACATCACTTAAAAGAATCGGGGTGACTGGATTTGAACCAGCGACTCCTGCGTCCCGAACGCAGTGCTCTGGCCAGGCTGAGCTACACCCCGTCTCCGGTTGAGCGTTAATCGGGAGAATACAGACGAGTTTTATAGCATCCGAGGCGATACCGCGCGAGTCCGCCGAAATCGCGGGGTACCGGCTCAGATCGTCGGGCGCGTGCGCCCAATCAGATCGCGCATCTCGCCCATAATCTTGCGATAGTCGGGCTTGCCGAATATTCCCGATCCCGACACGAACACGTTGGCGCCCGCCGCCTTCACGTCCGCGATGTTATCGAGCTTCACTCCGCCATCGATCTCTACGTCGATGCTGAGTCCGCGCCGCTTCAACTCGCGCCGGATGTAGCGCAACTTGTCCAGCGCGGCCGGGATCAACTCCTGCCCGCCGAATCCCGGATGCACGCTCATCACTAGGATCATGTCGAGATGGTCGGCGAAGGGCATCACCCGGCCGGCGTCGGTCTCGGGATTGATTGCGATCGACGCGCGCGCGCCGAGGCCGCGGATTCGCTGCGCCATCGCCGGGATGTCGGGGCAAACCTCGCAATGCACCGAAATTAAATTGGCGCCCGCCTTAACGAACGCTTCGACGTATCGCGCCGGCTCTGAAATCATCAGATGCGCATCGAGCGGCAGTTTCGTCATCCTGCGCACCGACTCCAGCACCGGAATTCCAATCGAGATGTTGGGCACGAAGTGCCCGTCCATCACGTCGAAATGAATCATGTCGGCGCCCGCCTTTTCGACCGCATGAATCTCTTCGCCGAGCCGCGCAAAGTCAGCGGACAGAATCGACGGCGCTATTTTGTCGGCGGGATCCATGTGTGAAGACTCGCCTCAGTTTACTACCGCATCGTCGTCGAGCTGGATAGCGCCTACTCGATTTTCGCCCTGTACGAACTATTTGCGAACCAGCCGCGCGGCGAAAAAACCGTCCAGCCCGCCGACGTCCGGCCGCGTTTTCATGAATCCTCGCGCATCGATCACGTCTTTCAGCATGCCACCAGCCGCTACGCCGCGATCGATTTCGAAATCGCCGTGGCGCGAGAGAAATCCATCGACCACGCCTTCGCCCTCTTCGGGCGCGATGCTGCAAACCGAATACACGATCGCGCCGCCGCGACGCACGAGCGCCGCCGCATTCTCGAGCATTCGCGATTGTATTGCAGCCATTCGCGCCGGATCGCCCGGCTTGAGCCGCCACTTGATCTCCGGATGCTCCCGCAAGGTCCCGATTCCCGTGCACGGCGCATCGAGGAGCACCGATTCGAAGCTCGAGGGCGCAAGCGGTACCGCAGCGGTCAGGTCAGCGCAAACAAACTCGACATTACGATGCCGCAGTCGGCGCGCCAGGCCGCGCGCGTTCTTGAGTCCGCCCAGATTGAGGTCCACCGCAATCACTCGGCCGCGTTCGCCCACCATCTCCGCCAGATGGGTCGCCTTGCCGCCCGGCGCCGCCGCACAATCCACGACCGTCGCGCCCGCACGCGGCGCCAGCATTCGCGCGACCATCTGCGACGCCTCGGATTGCGCGTGGAACAACCCCTCGCGATACCAGCGCGACTCGAAGTGCGGCGCGCTGTTCAGCACGATCGTCTCGGGCGCGCGGCCGGGTGCGCCGATCCCGAAGCTGTCCGCGCTCAGTTTCTCGATTATCTCCGCGCGGGATCCGCGCGCGAGATTGAGCCTGATCACGTTGGGCGCGGCGTCGTTGTTCGCCGTCATCAGGCGCTCGGCATTCCCGACACCGAACCAATCGACGAATCGCTCGACCATCCAGCGTGGATGCGAATACTCGACGGCAAGATAACTTTTTTCGTTTTGCTCCCGCGACGGCATCGGCGCCGTCTCACGCGTCGCGCGGCGCATTACCGCATTGACGAAGCCCGACGCCTTGCGCGCCTCGGGAATTCGTTTGGCAATGCTGACCGCAGTATCCACCACCGCATGAGCCGGAATCCGGTCAAGAAATCGAAGCTGAAAAAGCCCCATCCGCATGATCGCCAGCGCCGCGGGCTGAATCCCTTCGAGCTTGCGTCCCGTCAGATGCGCCAGCTCGTAATCGAGGCGTCCCCTCCACGCAAGCGTCCCGAGCACCAGCCGCGTGATCAGCCGGCGATCGGCCGGCGCAAAATCGGGCAGCCGCCCGCCCAGCAGAACGTCGGCATAACCGGACTCCTGATCGACGCGGTACAGAATCTCAGCCGCCGCCAATCGCGACGCGAGCCCTTCGTCCGTCCGCGAGCCCGATCGTGCGGCCGGCTTCACTTTGGCCTGTTCTTCGCTCATGCGCCGAATCGCGCGCCGGCTTCCACGCGTTTGCCGCGAAGGAAATCAGCCGCGGAAATTCTCTTTCGCCCTGCCGCTTGCAGCTCGATCAGCCTGAGTCGTCCGGTTCCGCACTGGACCACGGGATTCGGCTTCACACTCACGATCGTGCCGGGAGGTTCATCGCTTGAGCCCGAATCCTCGAGCGCGGCAGTCCAGATGAGGACTTCGTCGCCGCCCAGACGCGTCCGCGCCACCGGCCACGGATCGTACGCGCGCGTCATCCGCTCGATCTGCACGGCACTCGCAGTCCAATCTATCACCGCATCCTTCTTTTCGACCTGTGCCGTGTAAGTAGCGATCGCTTCGTCCTGCGGTGTTTCGACCAGTGCGCCGCGCGCAGCCAGATCGATCGCCTCGAGCATTGCGTCCGCGCCAAGCTCCGCGAGCTTTTCCTTCAACGTCCCTTGCGTGTCGCTTGATTCGATCGAAATCCTGCGCTGCAAATAGACCGGGCCGGCGTCCATCCGCTCGACGATCCGCATAATCGTTACTCCCGTTTCGGCGTCGCCCGCCAGGATCGCGCCTTCGACCGGGGCGGCGCCGCGATGACGCGGCAGGAGCGATGCGTGCACGTTCATCGGCGCGATCCGCGGAACGTCGAGAATCGAAGATGGCAAAAACCGTCCGTAAGCCGCCACCACCAGGAGATCGGGCGCGAATGCTTTCAGCTCGCTTAAAAATTCCGGCGTCCGAATTTTGACGGGCTTTAGCGCCGGAATTCCACGGCGCGCCGCGAGCGCGCCGACCGCGCTCGGCTCTGTGCCGAGCCCGCGCCCGCGCGGCTGGTCGGGACGCGTGACAACTCCAACCACGCGGAAGTTGGCTCTGGGAACCGTCACGAGCCGTTCCAGGATGCGGGCCGCCAAGGCCGGCGTGCCCATGAAAACGATCTTTAGTGACTCGGCGATTTTAGATCCGCACCGTGGAGGGGCGCACGCTTTCGGCCTTGCCCTCCTTGATTAACTTCTTCAGTTTGCGCTTGTAGAGTTCGCGCTTGATTCGGCTGATGCGGTCGATGAAGAGTTTGCCGTCGAGATGATCGATCTCGTGCTGCAACGCCACCGCGAGCAACTCATCGGCTTCGATCTCGATCTCCTTCTCGTCGGGCGTCCACGCACGCACCAGCACGCGCGCCGCGCGTTCCACGTCGGCAGTG
Source organism: Binatus soli (SeqCode) (assembly GCF_050015535.1). NCBI lineage: Bacteria > Candidatus Binatota > Binatia (SeqCode) > Binatales (SeqCode) > Binataceae (SeqCode) > Binatus (SeqCode) > Binatus soli (SeqCode). The sequence goes on from NZ_JBEKBF010000005.1 coordinate 86,048, forward strand.
TAATCGATCACCGAAAGGCATCCCTCCTCCCAAACGATCTTGCCCTCGGCTTCGACGACCCTGGGGTTGATGAGTTTCAGCAGATGCCTGCCGGGCTGTGCATGGTCGGTGTCGAGCACGATTATCCGCTTCGATTCTCCGACCTGCGGCGCGGCAAGACCCACGCCCGGCGCGGCGTACATCGTCTGCACCATGCTGTCGATCAGCCCTTCGACGTTGCCGTTGATATTCTTGACCGGGGCGGCAGGCTGCTTGAGCGAGTCGTCGGGAAATTTGCGAATTTTCAGCAGCGCCATCTCGGATACCGCGTTTTACAAATCTATCAAAGGGTAACCGGCGCGGCGAGTCCGAGCGGCGCAAGAAACGATTCCACGGCGCGGATGCACTCGGCGGGACGCTCGATTTGAAGAAAATGCGAGGTCCCCGCGATCGCTTCGTAGGGCAGCCCCAGCTCCTCGGCCATCGCGCGTCCGATCAGCGCCGGCGCCGTCACTTCTTCCAGCGTCGGATCTCCGCACACGAGTTTTACGGGCACCGGGCAATGCGCCATCTGCGGCCACAGATCCGGATTCGCAGCACTGGAAAAAACCTGCGCCTCGTATTCGCGCGGGCAGGCAAGAATCCAATCGCCGCTGGTGCGATCGTGCCGCAGCGTCGCCCGCGCCATCAGTTCGTAAGCTTCCGGCACCCATCTTTTGAAGCGCCTGCCGAACTGCCTCGCCAGTTCCATCGGATCCTTGTAGCGCTCGGGACGCCGCGCCGCGCGCGAGGCGAGCGATTCTTTGTCGGATTGCTGGAGGCCCTGCACGGGATGCCCTTCGCGCGGATAAACCGGCGGATCGAACAGCACCAGCGCGTCGAATCGCCGTCCATACTTGAGTGCATGCATCGCAGCCGTGACGCCCGACAGCGAATGAAACAGCCCGGCGGCAGGCTTTCGGCCAAGCTCGCGATTAATCGCATGCCAGACCGCCTCCATATCGGCGACGAAGTTTTGCCACGTATGGCCTTCGGCGGTGTGCAACGGGTTGTGCCCGTGGTTGCGGAAATCGAAGACGATCACTTCGTAACGCTCGCGCAACGGTCCCCAGAATGGAAAATAACCGTCGATCGCAAGCCCGTTGCCGTGACTGAGCACAATGCGCGGCGCACCGGGGATACCGTGCTGGCGGACATGGATTGTCGCGCCGTCCTTCATCTCCACATCGAACGCGTGACGCGCGCGCGGCACATGATGCATCGGTTGAGGTTCGTTCGTCTCGTTCATTCGCTCACAGCATCCTTACCGGATCGATGTCGATCGCAAGATAAATGCCGTCGCGCTGCGCCGACGGTCCAACTTCGGCGCGCATTGCGGCGATTGCCGCGCGCATCGGTTTCAATTCGCGCGATTTTACCATCACCTGCCACCGGTAGCGCTGCTTGATCCGTTCGATCGGCGCAGGCGCCGGCCCCAGCACGCGGATTCCCTCCGGCGTCGAACCCATAGCCAGCGATTTGGCGACCGCCTCGGCCGCGCGTTTGACCAGGCGCGGCTCCGCGCCCTCGATTCGCACCATCGCGAGGCGCGCAAACGGCGGATACATAAGGTCACGGCGCAGTTGCAGCTCGCGCCGCATGAAGCGCGCGTAGTCCTGATCCCTGGCGGCGCGGATGCTGTAGTGGTTCGGCGCGTAAGTCTGGATGATCACGCGGCCCGGGCGCTCGCCACGTCCCGCGCGCCCCGCGACCTGCGTCAACAACTGAAACGTTCGCTCGGCGGAACGGAAGTCGGGCATGTTCAGCGCCATGTCGGCGTTTACCACCGCGGCCAGCGTGACGCCGGGAAAATCGAAACCCTTGGTGATCATCTGCGTGCCGACCAGGATATCTATTTCGCCCGCGCGAAGCTCAGCCAGCATCCGCGCGCGCGCTCCGCGCAGACTGCTCGTGTCGGAGTCCATTCTTTCTATCCTCGCCGCCGGCATCATCTCCGCCAACGCCTGCGTGAGTCTCTCGGTGCCGAAGCCCTGCCCCTTGAGCCCGTAGCCATGGCATTCGGGGCACGTGTCGGGCGCCGCAGTATGATTGCCGCAGTAATGGCATCGGAGCGAGCGGTCGCGCATATGAAACGTCATGCTGACGCTGCAATTCGGACACGCGATCACGTTGCCGCAGATATGGCATTGTAGAAAATTGTGAAACCCCCGGCGGTTGAGGAACACCATGCTCTGGCCGCCCGACGCGAGATTTTCGCGCAGCGCAGCGGCCAACGCCGTCGAGAGCGGCACCGCATCCGGAACTTCCACTGCTTGAGGCTTCGGCTGTGCCGGTCCCGCTCCATTTGCAGGCTTGGCCGCCGCAAGCCTGCGCGCGTCGGCGACTTCGCGCCGCATATCGACGACTTCGACCGATGCCATCGCGCGATCGTTCACGCGCCGCGAAAGCCGGATCAGCCGGTACCGTCCGCGCCGCGAATTCGCATACGACTCGCTCGACGGGGTCGCCGAGCCGAGCACGATGGGGCATTTCGAAAATCCGGCGAGCGCGACCGCGAGATCGCGTGCGTGATAGTAAATTCCTTCCTCATTTTTGTACGAAGCGTCGTGCTCCTCGTCAACGACGATCAAGCCGGCGTCGTGAATCGGCGCGAAGATCACCGAGCGCGGACCGATCATCACTCGCGCCTGCCCGCCAATCGCCGCCATCCAGCTCGCCCATCGCTCCGACACGCTCTGCGCGCTGTGGGCGACGGCGACCAGCGAACCGAAACGCGCGCGAAACGGCCGCACGATCTCGTCAGCGAGCGCGATCTCGGGCACCAGGATCAAAACGTTTCGTCCGGCGGCGAGCGCTCGCGCGGCAAGGTTCAGGTAAATTTCGGTCTTGCCGCTGGCGGTGACACCCCAGAGCAAAAACGCTTCGTAGCGCCGATGCTCGATGGCCGGTGAGATCGCGTCCAGCGCGACTTGCTGTTCATCGGTGAGATCGAACTGGGCCGCCGCGACGCTGTGGGCTGTTGCGTCGCGCGCTGCCTCGATCGCGATCAACCCGCGACGCGCGAGGCTCTTCAACGCCGCGCTCGCGCCGTCGATTTCAGCCTTCAGATCCGCGACGCGCACGCCCGTGGCGCCGGCGTTGGCGATCGCGCTGAGCACTTCGCGTTGCTTCGAGCCGCGAACGCCCTCGATGCTTGCGCCTGCCGCAAGCCGCGCGATGAAATCCGCGGTATCGCGATGCCTCCCGGTGGCAGCGTCGCGGCGCTCGAGGGTGCCGTCCGCGATGAAGCGGGCGATCGCGGCGCGCACCTCGCCGGGCGGACCGATTTTCTCAAGCCTGCGCGTGGTTGCCGCGCGCTTGGCGATCGTCTCGATAATCGCGCGCTCGACTCGCGTGAACGCGGCGCGCGCCAGCTCGTCGGGGGGAGTCGCGAGCCGATACGCAGTCCTCGACTCGACCCGCGCGACCGAAGGAATCACGCTGCGGTACGCGTCCGCAATTGAAACCATGTAGTAGGACGCGAGGAACTCCATCAGTTGCAGATGCGCGCGATCGAACAGCGGCCGCGGCTCGAGGACTTCGAGGATGGGCTTCAGTTGTCCCGTCGAAAGCCGTTCGCCGACCTCGGTGACCACTCCCGTCACCATCCGCGAGCGCAGCGGCGCCAGCACGCGATGCCCCGGCTGGATGCGCCCGTCGAGCGCCGGCGGAATCGAATACGTCAGCGTTTCGAATCCGCGCGTCGCCCCGACGATCACAACATTGGCCTGCATCCTGACTCTCTGTGCGCCGCGCCAAAACCGGCCGCGCGCATGCAACTTACACCCCGCGCGAGCGATGCGGCGAGCCGCCGGGCCGCCGAGTCCCGGCTTTGCCCGATCGATCCACCGCTTTCGCGGGCGCGTCCAGTCTGGTTGAATCGGGTGATGGAGGCCCGCCCGAACGAATACGCGCGGGAGGCGACAAAAACCGATGCTGCGATTTCTGACTGCCGGTGAATCGCACGGCCCCGAGCTGGTCGCGACGGTCGAAGGCGTGCCCGCCGGCTTCGACATCGACGTTGCCGCGATCAACGCCGACCTCGCACGCCGCCAAAAGGGCTACGGCCGCGGGGGCAGAATGCTGATCGAGAAGGACGAAGTGCGGCCGGTTTCCGGCATCCGCTTCGGCAAATCGCTCGGCAGTCCGATCACGTTCATCATCGAGAATCGCGACTTCAAGAATTGGGTCAAGCGGATGTCCGCCGAGCCCAAAGATCGCGACGCGGCGGACGTCGTCACGCGCGCGCGGCCCGGCCATGCCGACCTTGCGGGCGTGCTCAAATACAACCTCGAAGATATCCGCGACGTGCTCGAACGAGCTTCCGCGCGCGAAACCACTGCGCGCGTGGCGATCGGCGGCCTGGCAAAACAAATTCTCTCGCCATTCGGGATCGACGTGCTCGGCTACGTCGCGAGCATCGGCGCGACCGAGGCCAATACTCCCGCCGCGCTGAGCATCGAAGAGCTGCGCCGCATCACGGAAGCATCGCCAGTGCGCGTGGCGGACCCCGGCGCCGAAGGTAAAATAATTGCCGAAATCGACGAGTGCAAAAAGACCGGCGACACGCTCGGCGGCATCGTCGAGGTGATTGCGACCGGATTGCCGGTCGGGCTCGGCAGTCACGTCCAATGGGACCGCAAACTCGACGGACGCCTCGCGTTCGCGCTGCTCAGCGTGCAGGCCGCCAAAGGCGTCGAGCTGGGCCTGGGTTTCAAGGCGGGACGGATGCGCGGCTCCGAACTTCACGACGAAATCGGATACGACGCCGCGCATCGTCGCTTCACACGCTATTCCAACAATTCCGGCGGCACCGAAGGCGGCATGAGCACGGGAGAGCCGATCCGCGTACGGGTCGCGTTCAAGCCGCTATCGACGCTGATGCGCCCGTTGCGCTCGGTCGATATCAAAACCAAGGCGGAAGCAGTCGGCGCGATCGAGCGCTCCGACGTATGCGCGATTCCCGCCGCCGCCGTCATCGCGGAATCGGTGGTCGCGTTTGAACTAGCGGCGGCCTTCCTCGAAAAGTTCGGCGGCGATTCAATTGTCGAGGTTACGCGCAACTTCAAAGGCTTCCTCGAACAGGTCCGCAACTACTGAAAGGCGGGCGCGCCGGACTGCGAAGACGCGCGCACCTGAATCCGCGCTGCAACGCAAATGACGCCCAAACTGATCCTCACCGGATTCATGGCGACCGGGAAAAGCTCGGTCGGCCCGCTGGTCGCGCGCCGGCTCGGATGGGAATTCGTGGACGTCGACTCCGTAATCGTCGCGCAGGCTGGAAAACCAATCGCGCAAATCTTCGCCGACCATGGCGAGACCCATTTCCGACGGCTCGAACGCGAAGTGGTCGCGCATCTGACCGGCGATCGCCGGCGATGTCCCCAGTGCCACGGGCCGTATCCCGAAGTGATTTCGACTGGTGGCGGCGTGCTGCTTGACGAATCAAATTGCGCGGTCCTCAAGCGCGTCGGCGTGATCGTGTGTCTGACGGCGCGGCCCGAAGTCGTCGCAGCGCGCGTCGAGCGATCGAAAGCCAGGCGCCCGAAACTGACCGAGGGCAGAAAATCCACTTTGGCTCGAATCAAAGAGCTGATGGACGAGCGGGCTGACGCCTACGCTCGCGCCGATGTCCAAATCGACACCTCCGATCTCACAGTTGATCAACTCGCCGATCATGTTATCTCGGCCTTCGCCGCACATGCCGCGCGACGATGCATGCCATCGGCGGATGGCGTACGATCCGCATAGAGATGCGCACCATCCGCATAGAACTCGGGCCCGCGTCGCATAACGCTCATGTGGGCGCGGGAATCCTGGACCGGCTTGGCGACCTCGCATGCGACGCCGGACTAAAGCCCGGTTCATGCGCCGTCGTCACGGACTCCACGGTCGAAAAACTCTACGCCGCGCGCGTCGAGGACACGCTTGGCAAAAGCGGTTTCGCAGCCGCCGTAATTTCGGTGCCGCCTGGCGAAGCCTCCAAATCTCTCGCGACGCTCGAGCTTCTCTACGATCGGATGACCGAGATCGGGCTTGACCGCAACAGCGCTGTGTTCGCGCTCGGCGGCGGCGTCGTTGGCGATCTCGCTGGATTTGCGGCTGCGACCTTTCTGCGCGGCGTGGCGCTCGTACAAGTGCCGACCACGGTGGTGGCGCAAGTGGACTCCGCGCTCGGCGGCAAGACCGCGGTCAACCATCGCCACGCCAAAAACCTGATCGGCGCGTTCTACCAGCCGCGGCTGATTGTCGCCGACGTGAATTCGCTTGCAACGCTGCCGGACCGCGAGTTTCGCGAGGGCCTGGCGGAAGTCGTCAAGTATGGCGCAATCATGGACGCGCCGATGATCGCGGACCTGGAACGCGACCTCGATTCGATCGTTGCCCGCCGGCCCGATCTGCTCGAACAAGTCGTCGCGCGATCGTTGATGCACAAGGCCGCCGTCGTCGGCGCCGACGAGCGCGAAAGCGGTCTGCGCAAAACCCTGAATTTCGGCCACACCATCGGCCACGCGATCGAAGCGAGTGCTGGTTACGGCCGCTACTTTCACGGCGAGGCTGTCGCGATCGGGATGGTCGCGGCGGCCCGGCTGTCCTGCTCATATGCCGGCTTCTCAGCCGACGAAGCGTCGCGTCTCCAGCGCCTGATCGAGCGCGCCGGCTTGCCGACTGCGATGCCTCCCGGATGGCACGGCGACGACTTTATCCGCGCGCTTGGTCTCGACAAGAAACGCGCCGCTGGCGCGGTCGAATTCGTGCTGCTCGACCGCCTGGGCCATTCGTTGACCAAGAGCCTCTCGATTGACGAGATCGTCGCACCTTTGCTACAAATCGGCGCCCACGGTAAGCTAGGGTCCTGAGACTCCTGACCAGTAGCGTTCCTTAGATAACTAATTGCGACGAAGATTCCGCTTGAATGTTTGGCGCTTTTATGATGTGTTTAGTATGTGCTTAGCAGAGTAAGTCGGGCTGGTTCAACCCATACAGTAGTTAAGGGCCTGGATGACCGGGTAAACGCGCGTAGCGAAGAGGGGTCACATGGATCGATTCGATGAAATGAAAAGCAGGGTCCTGACGGTGCAGGAAGTATCGGGCTACCTCCGGGTGCATTCGTCCACGATCTATAGGATGCTGAAGAAAAATCAGCTCCCTGCATTCCGCGTCGGCAGCGACTGGCGGTTTACCGTCGAGGCAATCGACAAATGGCGCGCAGCTGTAGAGTCTGGCGCCCCACTTCCCGCAAGCGACGGCCGATTGAGTTCGAAGTAGCCGGATAACTCGGCTACGAAAATCGACGCGCCGGCCAGCTAGTTCTGGAAATACCGGCGCGGATTAACTACCAGCATCGCGCGAATCTTCGCCTTTCCTACGCCCGCCCGCTTCAGCGTCGGCACGATATTTCTAAACATGTGGGTCGGCGTCCAGTTACCCGCCGGAGCGGCGCCCTCAAATGCGTCGAGCCGGGATTTAGCTATTTAGCTGGAACGATTTGGCTTGGGCGCGGCATCGCCGCCAAACAACGACCCGAGGATGATCAGCGCGACGCCGATCGTGATCGCGCTGTCCGCGACGTTGAACACCGGGTAGTTCAGGTCGTAGTAATGCGCGCGCACAAAGTCGATCACGCGGCCGCCGCGAGTTGCACGATCGATCAGGTTTCCCGTAGCGCCGGCCAGAATCAGCGCGAAGGCGACAGAATTAATCGACACTCGCTCCGATCGCGCCAACAACACGACCAGCACGATTATCGCCGCGCACGACATCGACAGCAGAAACGCCAGGCGGGCCCACGGCGGCGCGTCGGCCAGGATGCTGAACGCCGCGCCGGGATTCAGCGTGTACGTGATGTCCAGGTAGTTCGGGACGAGCGCGATACTTTCATACAGCGCCATGTGCGACTTGACGAACAGTTTGGTTGCCTGATCGAGCACGATGATCGGAATCGTGATAGCGCCGATCAAAAGCAGGAACGGCTTGCGCGGCGCCCGGCCGGTTAATTCTTTCCCCGCTCCTTGCCCAGGCAAAGGGCTGGGAAGAGGCTTGACGCTCGATCGCTCCTGCAACGGTTACGCCCCCACCACCGCGCGGCATCTTGCGTCCAACTGGTGATCGCCGCCGTCATCGAAGTATTTCCAGCATCGCGCGCACTTCACCCCGGACGCGTGACGCCCAACCAGCGTGATTGCGGGATTCGCGGCGGCTCGCACGAAGCTGCCATCGACGGCGAAGTCCTCGCGGCCGCCGGCTTGCCGCCTGATCTCGGCCGCTTCCGCGTCGCCCAGAATCGCGACCTCCGAGACGATGAACAAATCTTTCAGCTCTTCGCGATATTGCTTGATCGTTTCGGCAAGCCCGCTCTCAGAGCCACCGTCAGCTCCCAGGCTGATTGCGGCATCGAGCGGCGCACCGATCGTCCCCGCCTTGCGCATCGCTTCGAGCAGCTTGAGCGCCTCGTCACGAATCCTGAGCAGCCGTTCCCATCGCGCCTCCAATTCTTCATCGCGCCACGACGGATTCGCCCGATGCATCGTCGTCAGATGCACACTCTCGAGCCGATTCCCCGGAAGATACGCGTAAACTTCCTCAGCCGTGAACGGAATCAGCGGCGCGAGCATCCTGATAAGCGCATCGAGGATATTGAACAGCGCGGTCTGCGCCGAGCGCCGCTCGCGCGACGCCGCGGCCGAGCAATAGAGGCGGTCGCGCGCGACATCGATATACAGCGAGCTCAGATCGATCACTATGAAATTCAGCGTCGCCTGATACGCGGTCTGGAACTCGAATGCTTCGTAAGCCTGGCGCACTTCGCTCTTGAGCTTCTCCGTGCGCGCCAGGATGAAGCGATCGAACTCGAGCATATCCTGGAATGCAACTGCGTCGCGCGCGGGATCGAAGTCCGCGAGATTGCCCAGCACGAACCGGCAGGTGTTGCGAATCTTTCGATACGACTCCGACACCGCGCCGAAGATCGTCTGGCCGAGCGTGATCTCAGCCGTGTAGTCGAGCGACGCGTACACCAGCCGCAGTACGTCAGCCCCCATCCGTCCTGCCGCATCGACGGCGTCCTCCGCGTTGCCGAGCGACTTGGACATCTTGCGGCCCCGCTCGTCCACTGTCAGTCCATGGCTGATTACGCTCTTGAACGGCGCCGTGCCGCGCTCCGACACCGCGCAAACCAGCGACGAGCCGAACCATCCGCGCGCTTGTTCCACCGCTTCCAGGTACGCGTCCGCCGGCCAGGTCAGTTCCGGGCGCGCGCCCAGCACCACGGCTTGCGAGGATCCCGAATCGAACCACACGTCGAGGATGTCTTCCTGCTTGATAAAATCCGCGCCTCCGCACCTCTGGCATTTGAGGCCCGGTGCGACGAAGTCCGCCGCCGGCCGGCTGTACCATGCGTCGGAACCTTCGCGCGCGAAAATCTCCTCGACTCGATCCATCGTCGCAAGCAGTGGCGCGACCTCATCGCATTTCGCGCATCTGACCGCCGGTATCGGCACGCCCCACGCGCGCTGGCGCGAGATGCACCAGTCGGGGCGCGTCTCCGTCATGTTGCGGATCCGATCGCGCGACCATTCCGGATACCATTTCACTTTGTCGATCGCGTCGATCACTTTGGCGCGCAGTTCGTTGTGATCGATGCTCACGAACCATTGCTCGGTCGCCAGAAAGATCAGCGGATTGTGGCATCGCCAGCAATGCGGGTAGCTGTGCGAGAGGTTTTGCGCATGCAGCAGCGCGCCGGCCGCGGCCAGTCTCTCGACGATCGACTTGTTCGCCTTGAAGACGTTCTGCCCCGCCCATTGTCCGCCCTCCGCCGTGAACACTCCTCCCCCATCCACCGGCGTGAACGGCGTCAGCCCGTACTTCTTGCCGACCACGAAATCCTCGTAGCCGTGTCCCGGCGCGGTATGCACCAACCCGGTGCCGGCGTCCGCCGTCACGTGCTCGGCGTACATCAGCTTCACGTCGCGCGGGATAAACGGATGTCGAAAGATGTCCTGGCCGTCCAGCGCCTTGAGCGCCGCGCGGCTGAGCGCGATGCGTTTTTCAACTGCCAGTCCGCATTCCTTCTCGACATTGTCCGCCAATCGCGACGCGGCCACGTAGTAATGATCGCCGGCCTTCAACGCGACGTAGTCGAAAGTCTCGTTCAGTGAGATTCCGAGATTCGCCGGCAGCGTCCATGGCGTCGTCGTCCAGATTACGGCCGACAGTTTGCCGGCCTTGTGCGCGGCGTCAAGCTCGGCGCCGTCGCTGCGATCTGCGGCCAGCGCGCCCGCATCCTTGAGATTCGAATTGAACGCGAACGCGACGTAGATCGACGGCGAAACGTGATCGCGGTACTCGACTTCGGCTTCCGCCAGCGCCGTGCGGCATTCGAAGCACCAGTGCACCGGGCGCAATCCCCGATACACGTAGCCGTGCTCGACCATCTTGCGCAGCACGCCGATTTCGGCCGCGTCGTACTCCGGCGCCATCGTGAGATACGGCTTGAACCAATCGCCGATCACTCCCAGGCGCCGGAAGTCCGAGCGCTGCAAGTCGATCCATTTCTCCGCTTCGGCGCGGCACAGCCTGCGCAGTTCGACCTTGGAAATCGTCCGCGCCTTGTCGCCGAGCTCGCGCGATACCTTGTGCTCTATAGGCATCCCGTGACAGTCCCATCCCGGCACGAACGGTGTGCGATATCCCATCATCGAGCGCGATCGCACCACGAAGTCTTTCAGAATTTTGTTGAGCGCGGTCCCCAGATGCACCCGGCCGTTGGCGTACGGCGGTCCGTCGTGCAGCACCCACAACTGCGCGTCCTTGCGCGCCTCCATCAAGCGCCCGTAAAGGTCGGTCTCGTCCCAATGCTTGAGCATTTCCGGCTCCCGCTTGGGCAGATTCGCCTTCATCGGGAAGTCGGTCTTGGGAAGTTTCAGCGTCGATTTGTAGTAGGTCTCAGCCACGCGCCATGTTGCCCGCGCGCCCGTGCGCGCGCGATCTCCTTCGCAATTGTCAAGTATTGAGCGTCCGATCAGATTAACTTACGCCGCGCTCGCTGGCGAGTATCGAGCGCCGCCGCGCATCGGTGATGCTTTCGCCTGTTTGAATCCCGCCGCCAGCCTCCATATCATCTTTCGCGCACCAGTGGAGCATCGAATCACATATCGATAGAAAACATTATGGGACTCAGAAAAGTAACTCTGTTCGATAAGGAAGGCACCACCCTCGTTCCCGTCGAAGAGGACGGCCAGGCGAAACCCGCCGTGATGGGCGTGCGATGGGTCAATCCCGTCACCTTCGAAACCATTCGCGTGCGCGGCGGCAAACGCACCGGCCCCAGGAACGAAGTCCTGATGGAAGTTCCCGCGACGCTCGACACCGGCGCATTCGCAATCGAGGACTTGCCCCCGCCCAAGGTCAAGCAAAAGCTCGCGCAAATCCAAAAGTCTGCCGAAGCGGGAAAATCGGCGAAAAAATCATGACCGAGCCCAGCCCCGGCGCGCTCGCGGGCCTGCGGGTCCTCGACCTGACCGGCCACCGCGCACAATTTTGCGCGCGGCTGCTGGCCGACATGGGCGCCGACGTCATCAAAGTCGAACCTCCCGCCGGCGACGACGCGCGCCGCATCGGCCCCTTCCTCGACGACCTCCCGCATCTCGACCGCAGCCTGTTCTTCTGGTTCTACAATCTCAACAAGCGCTCCCTCACGCTCGATCTCAACCATTCCCGCGGCGCCGACATCTTGCTCCAGCTCGCCCGCTCCGCCGACGTCATCGTCGAGAGCTACGCGCCGGGCACGCTGGACCGGCTCGGGCTTGGCTGGGATACGCTCCATCGCGAGAATCCCGCGCTGGTCCTCTGCTCGATTGCGCCGTTCGGCCAGACCGGCCCCTGGCGCGACTTCATCGCCGACGACACCGTGCTGACCGCATTGGGCGGGATGCTCTACATCAACGGCTTCCCCAATCACGCTCCCGTTCGTCCACTCGGTCTGCAGGCGTATCATTCGTCGGCGTATTACGGCGCGATCGCCGTGATGCTTGCGCTGCTCGCGCGCGATCGCACCGCTGAAGGTCAGTGGATCGACCTCAGCATGCAGGAGGCCACCGCGGCCGCCGTCGAGCACGTCGCCGGTGCATTCTTCGAGCGCGGCGAGGCCGAGCCGCGCCGCGGCACTCTGCATTGGAGCCGTTTCTTTCGCGTCGGCAAATGCCGCGACGGTTACATCATGCATTGCACGCTCGGCGACTGGACCTCGCTCATCGAATGGGTCAAGTCCGACGGCAAGGCTGCCGATCTCGACGCGCCCGACTATCAGCAGGTGATGTATCGCTATCTCATGGCCGAGCATCTCTTCGACGTTCTCGACGATTGGGTCAAGGATTATCCGCGCGACGAGCTGCTCGAGCGCGCGCAGCTTCTGCGTCAGCCTTACGCGACCGTCCGCCCGCCCGAGGCGCTCTTCGACGACGACCAGCTCGCCGAGCGCGGCTACTTCGTCGAGGTCGAGCATCCTGAGCTCGGCCGCAAGTTCCGCTATCCGGGTGCGCCGTATCTTTTCAATGGCACGCCGTGGCGAGTATCGCGCCGTCCGCCGCTGATCGGAGAGCATACCGGCGAAATTTTGCGCGACGAACTCTCGATGGCTCCCCAAGCGCTCGCCGCGCTCTTTGCCGAGGGAGTGATCTGATCATGCCGGCGATGCCGCTGGACGGCGTCCGCGTCCTCGATTTCACCTGGGTCGTCGCCGGCCCGGTCGCGACACGCATCCTCGCCGACCACGGCGCGGAGGTCGTCAAGGTCGAGCGCAAGGAACCGCCCCAGCTCGGCAACCGCAAGCTCGGCCTCCAATGCGACCTGAATCGCGGCAAACTTTCGGTCGCGCTCAACATGCAGCACCCGCGCGGCGTCGAACTCGCCCGCCGCCTCGCCGCCAAAAGCGACGTCGTGATTGACAATTTTTCCGCCCGCGTGATGCGCAGTTGGGGGATGGATTACGAAAGTCTCGCCGCCGTGAAACCCGACATCATCTGCATCAGCATGTCCGGCCTGGGACACACCGGCCCGCGCTCCAGCTACGTCAGCTACGGACCGACCCTGCAAGCCCTCACCGGCTACACGATGCTGATGGCCGAACCCGACGGCACGCCCGCCGGCTACGGCTATTCCTACGCCGACACATGCGGCGGTTACACGGGCGCACTCGCGGCGCTCATCGCCATTTGGAATCGCCACCGCACCGGCCGCGGCCAGTTCGTCGATCTCGCGCAGTTCGAGGCCGTCGCCAGCGTGATCGGTCCCGCGCTCCTCGACATCTCCGTCAACGGCCGAACGCAGCCCGCCCCCGGCTACAATTCGCAGGAAGGCCCCGCCGCACCGCACGGCGTTTACAAATGCCGCCCGCTTGACGGCGACGACGACCGATGGGTCGCGATCGCCGTGAGTACGGGCCCCGAGTGGCGCCGATTCGTCACCGCGATTGGTTCTCCATCGTGGGCGAGCGACCCGAAGTTCCGCACGCTCTACCTGCGGATGCGCAATAGCGGCGATCTCGACGCCAACGTTTCACGATGGGCCGCGGAGCACAGCGCCGAAGACGCGATGGCGATCCTCCAACGCGCCGGCATCGCCGCCGGCGTCGTCGAAAACGGCATCGATCTCTGCGCGCGCGATCCTCAACTCAAAGAGCGCGGCTTCTGGCCCGCCGTCTCGACCGCCAAGGGCACGACGACTAACGTCACGGGCATCCCGTTCAAGCTTTCCGGCGGGTCGGGAAGGGTTCGCTCGATCGCACCCGAAGTCGGCGAAAATTTCGACTACGTGCTCGGTGAGTTGCTCGGCCTCGGCCGCGCCGAGCGCGATGAATTGGTCGCCGCCGGCGCCGTCTGGCCCTGACCGCTGGCGAATCCGTGTTACGCAGGTAACAATGTACCCCAAGTAACGCGCATCGCTCGCAGCCCCTCATTGCGCTAGTGTCAGCGACACTGGCGGTTAACAGTAAGAAGCCGTTGGGGGCAATTCTTGCACGCAAGCGTAATATCGAGTGCGTTGGTTGGCGTTGACGCGTTCCCGGTCGAAGTCGAAATCGACATCGGCGCCGGGATGCCGCCGCATCGTCTCGTCGGCCTGGCCGAGGGCGCGGTCAAGGAGGCGCTCGATCGCGTCAAGTCCGCGCTCAAAAATTCCGGCTTCGATTTCCCCACTCGCAAGATGACCATCAACCTCGCGCCCGCCGACACGCGCAAGGAAGGCTCGGCGTTCGATCTTCCACTCGCGCTTGGAATCCTCGCCGCACAAAACGTGTTGAAAGATCGCGCGCGCCTGCGCGCCTATCTCGTGCTGGGCGAACTCGCGCTCGACGGCCGCATCAAAGGCATCCGGGGCGCGCTGCCGACTGCCCTGCTCGCGCGCTCTGCCAGCTTCGCGGGCGTGATGCTCCCGCGCGAGAATGCCTCCGAGGCATCCGTCGTCGGCGAGGGCACCGCCGTGCTCGGCGTCGAGAGCCTGCGCGAGGCTTTCGAATTCTTCGAGGGCCTGCGTCCGCTCCAATCTGCGCCCGTCGATCTCGGCGCCGCGTTCGGTGCGGCAAATATTTACGACGTCGATTTCAGCGAGGTCAAAGGCCAGGAGCAGGCCAAGCGCGCGCTCGAAGTCGCCGCCGCCGGCGGTCATAACGTCCTGATGATTGGGCCGCCCGGCTCGGGCAAGACGATGCTCGCCAAGCGCCTGCCCTCGATTCTGCCCGCGATGACCTTCGAGGAGGCCATCGAAACCACCAAGGTGCACTCCGTGATGGGCCTGCTCGACGGCCGCGCGCTCGTCACCACGCGCCCCTTCCGCTCTCCCCACCACACCATTTCCGACGCCGGCCTCGTCGGCGGCGGCTCGATTCCACGCCCCGGCGAGGTCAGCCTCGCCCATCACGGCGTCCTGTTCCTCGACGAATTGCCCGAGTTCCGCAAGAACGTGCTCGAGGTCCTGCGCCAGCCGCTCGAGGATGCGCGCATCACCATCTCGCGCGTGATGGGCACGCTCACTTTCCCCGCCTCCGTGATGCTGGTGGCTGCGATGAACCCGTGCCCGTGCGGCTTTTACACCGATCCGCAGCACGAATGCTCCTGCTCGCCGATCGCGATTCAGCGCTATCGCTCGCGCATCTCGGGCCCGCTGCTCGATCGCATCGACATCCATATCGAAGTGCCCGCCGTGAAGTACAAGGACCTGACCGATCGCGTCGCGCGTGAGCCGTCGATCGCGATTCGCGAGCGCGTCAATCGCGCGCGCGAGGCGCAGCTCGTTCGTTTCAAGGGGATGCCGTTTTTCTGCAACGCGCAGATGCGCGCGAGCGATCTCCGCCTCCACTGCCAAATCGAGTCCGGCGGCGAGCGTCTGCTCGAGCTTGCCATCAACCGCCTCGGCCTGAGCGCGCGAGCCTACACGCGAATCCTCAAAGTCTCACGCACCATCGCCGATCTCGACGGCGCCGCCTCGATCGCCGCCCACCATGTCAGCGAGGCGATTCAGTACCGCTCGCTCGACCGCACCGCCCCCTAGCCCAAAAAACCAGGCGGGCCGCCGGCTAGGGATACGGTGCCTCGTACGCCATGTAACGCGCTATCTTCCAGCTACCATCCGGCTGGCGCCGGAATATATCCATGCCGGGTTCCCGTTTGATCTCCTCGGATCCGTTTTTCGGGCTCACCTTCAGAGTCCAAACGAGCCTTACAACGGCGAGATCGCCCGACACCAGGATCTCCTTGATTTCCAGGTCATAGTGATATGTCTTGGCCGGGTCCGCCAACGCCATCTGCATGTTGGCGCACAGAGAATTATAGGTGTCTTCGGGCTCCCCCCGAAAATTTGAAATCAAATCCGGCGCAAACAGCGAACAAACCCCCGATGCATTGCCGCTATCGAAGTCTCGCGTCCACTTCTCCAGCTCGGCGCGAATCTGATTCTGCGCCGCGCTCGTGGAATCCGCAGCCGATGCATGCGATGCGGACATCAGCAGCGCGAGAACACCTGCTGTGATTGCTCCAACCCGAGCGCGCTTCATTCTCATAACCCGGCTTCTCCTTCTCACGAACGCCAGACGCCATGCAATCGCAGCGTCCAGCCCGGCCTATGTTTTCGCGCTGCTCGCCACGCTGCACGCAAATTCGCGCACGTTTATGCAAATTCGCGCCATGCCATCAGTTCCTCTTGACGACTTGTCACCATCGCGTTAACTGATTTATCACATGGGGATCTTTAATATCTGAAATCGCGGGGAGCCGGGCCTGCAAGCGGCTTTCCGCAAGGGGAGTCAGCGATGAGCAGCGTAGCGCGTATGGCTGTATTCGTTGTCTTGGGATCGGCATTGACGGCCTTGGCGTTGATCGTAGCCAGCCACCTGTCCACCGTCGCCGGTTAATCCGAACCGCCGCCCGTCGCATCCGACCTGACGGGCGAGTCCTGTTCCGGTAATTTTCTTTCCCGCGGCTCATCGAAGCCGCCCGCGCGGTCTTGTGCGCCGACGATTTCGCGCCCCCGTCCCCCCTGTCTATTCTGACGAGCTGGTAACCGCCGCTGGCGCGGGTGTTCGCGACCAGAGCTTGAAATGGGCCGTCGTCAGGACCACGCGGAAGCCGTTGCGCGACAGAAAGTCTTCGGGAACCAACACTAGCGGGAGCAACTGAACCGGCGAATCGCTGATGACGGCCGGGACTTTTCCATTGGCAATCGCGTCGCGCATCTGTTCGGTCCAGAAGTGCCGGGTATCGTAGATCAGCTGGAAAAAATCGGCTGCGCCAAGGTGCCGGCGCGCGGCGAAGAAGCCGTCGCGATCGTACTCGGCTTTCGCTTCGCGATACACGCCGTAGGTTTCAGGATAGCGGATCAATTCGCGGCGTCCGGCCTCGAAGCATACGAACGACGGCGCGATCACGTCGTCGCCGGGTTTGCTGGCGGCGCGCAACGCGTCGGCAAGCTGCGAGATTTCCGCGCGCGGCACGAAGCCGAAGCCATAGACGGCACCATGCAGCCAGTTCTCGTTCACAATCGGCGTGATCCAGATCAGAAAAATCGCGATCAGCGCCGCACCGCCCGCAAGCAGCTTCCATCGATGCTGCGCCTGCTCTCTCGCGATCAGATCCTCAATCGCCCGTACGAGCGCCGTCGCGCCGATTCCTGCGACGATCGCGATGAACGGGATCGCCTCGAGATAGTTGTGCCCCCACGCGGTCGGGCTCAGCACGCCGTAAAAGGCGTACTCGGCGGCGACGATCGCCAGCACCAGAATCACGCCGCGGCTGAAAATGCGATCGGCGAAGATTCGCCAGCATCCAAGCACGAACAGCGGCGCGAGCACGTCGAGGATCATCCGCGGGTAGGTCGCGATACTGCCGGCGGTGTCGCGCCCCTTCAGAAAGTGAAACACGAATGTCTGGAATATGAACTCGTTGCCGTAGAGCCGGTAGAGGATGGCGCTGAACGCGGCGAGTGCGAGCGCGAAGATGACGCCCGACGCGACTGCGCCCGCGATTCGGCGGTACGCGACGGCGATGAACACCAGCATCACGGCAAACGGAATCACCGCCGTCAACTTGATCGCGCACGCGACGAAGAAAATCGCCGCGAGAATCGCGGCTTGGCCAATCGCCGCCGTCGTATCGTCGAGCGTGACGATCGCCCCCAGGATAATCAGCGGCGCGATGAAACTCTCGCGCTCGTAAACGTGGTAGCGAAAGACGAGCGAGCTGTATGCGTATAGAATCGACGCGAGGATTGCCGCCGGGCGGCCCGCGGCGCGGCGGGCGAGCGGGTAAGTCAGGATGCTGGCGGCGAAAATCGCCGCCTCGTTCAGGATTTCGATCGACAGATGGCTTGCGCCGAACAACTTGAGATAGCATCCCGCAATCCATTCGAGCAGCGGCATATGCGGGTGAATGAAATCCAGGTACGGGCGCATCCCAACGCTCACGAACCACGCGCTCTCGAGGTAGAAATCGTCCTCGACCCACACCTCCGGGTAGAGCATCCGCACGACGCGCGGGATGAGCAGCGCGACGATGAGCCATGCGCCGATGCGCGCGGCGCCGGCGTCGTCGGCGGTCGCGGAGACGCGCCGCGATGAGCCCCGCGAAGTCATCGAAACGACCCGTCGCATCCGCTGCCGGCATTCCCCGGATGCCGAGCATCCTCGAATGGGGAATCCTCGCGGCGATCGAGCTGCTCGTGATTGTGATGGTTAGATCCGCCGGCTTTCAACGCGGAGTCGAACTGATGCCGTGGCCGGATGGGCTCGAGTACGCCGCATCGGCGGCAAACCTGGCGAATGGTCGCGGTGCGGTGCTGCATTTCGGTGGATATACTTACCCGTCGCGCTATACCGGCGGCTACCCGCTGATCCTGGAATTCTTCTACCGCTTATTTGGCGGACACGTTTCGCTGCTCCCTGTCGCCTCGTGGATTCTCGGGATGCTCTCCGTCGTCGGCATTTTCATCGTGACGCGCGTGCTGTTCGGGCGCGTGGCCGGCGCGATTGCGGCGCTGTTGCTCGCGCTTTCGCCCGTATTCATCACGTATGCATCGCTTGTGATGAGCGACGTGCCCACGCTCTGCGTGACGATTTGCGCCGCGCTGATGCTGGTGGTTGCCACCTCGGACTACGCGTCCCAATCGCCGAGCTGGATGCGGATGTCGGCATGGCTGATGCTCGGATTCCTCGCCGGATTCTCGACTATCATCCGTCCCACCAACGCCGTCATCCTTGCCGGTCTCGCGTTGTGCGTCGTGATGGTGCCGCTTGAACGTCAAGGTGAGAATCGAGATCTCCCGAGCATCCTCAAAGCGGCGATCGCAATAGCAATCGGTTTCGCGATTCCCGTCGCGTGGCAGTTGCATCAGAACGCGGTTCATCTCGGGAGCGCATTCGCGAGCGGCTACGCGTGGTGGGTTCCCGAAGTTTATGGCGCGATGGGCCGCACCTTCAGCGCCGCGTACCTGTTCGGTCCCACGATGCCGCGAAATCCGCACGGCAACGTGCTCGTGTACATCACGACACTGCTCGGGCTCGACGGGATGCTCGGCGATCGCGGCAATGCGCGTTACTTCCTCTACCCGTTCGCGGCGGCGGTGTTCGCGATTGTCGGGTTCATCGCGATTTTTCGCACGCCCGGAAGACCCACGGCGCGTCGCCTGATGTGGTTCGGGCGCGGATACCTTGCCGCACTGACCGGGCTCTACTGTTTCTACCTGTTCACCGACGTGGCCTTCATCCTGCCTGCCGCGTTCATACTGTTTATCGCGGCGGGCTCGGGAGCAGCCTCGGCAAATCGATGGATGCGCGAGGTGCTCCGTAACCGAAATCGAAGCGCCGGTCGGTTCGCAGCCGCGGCGGGGGTGATCGTGCTGGACCTGCTGTTGATCGTGTCGCTGGCTTCGGAAGCGGTCGTGCGCTTGAGCGAGCGGCCCGCGGGCTCCGCGATGGTTGATGCGTTGGCGTCGTTGGATTTGACGCTGCCTCGCGATGCGACCGTAGTCAGCAACATCTCGTTGCAGTTTCTCGAACTGTATCTGGCGGCTGGCGATCGCCGCTTCGTCGGTCTCAACTCACTGGACCCGGGCGAGCGATTCACTGACTACCATCTGCATCGCCTCTATGAAAAACGCGCGGCGGGATGGAACGGCGCGGTACCGCCGGTCGTTTTCGACGGTTCTCAAATGTCCGCCGAGGCGGACTCGCTCGCGTCGGCGCTCGGCGCGAGGACACCGGTCTTCGTTTTGATCGCCGCGCCCGAGTCGGATGATTACGTTGACGTGCTCAAGACTGAACTCGATCAGTTGCAGGCGAAATTCTCCTTCGAGCCTGAACTGCGGACCCGGCAAGTCGCGCTGTACCGGCTGACGGCGCGCAACCGGCCCGCTACGGATTAATGCTGGTGGGCGGAGGATCTATAGCGGGCGGGCCGCCGTAGCGCCGCCGGCAAATCGCATACGCAGGCCAAACGCATACACCGAGCACGATCGCCAGGATGAAATCGGCCTTGCCTACTCCCGCCGAGACGGCCAGCCCGAAAGTCGCGGCCCAGGTCAGAATTGGAAGAATTGCGACCAACGCGAGACCGACGCGACCGCCGCCAATCGTGAACATCCCGGTGCGATCCGGCATCCGTTTCCGCAGCCGGACCAGGGCGAGCAGTTCCAACGCAAGCGCCGCCATGTAGAAGAATACGTCGAGCACGACCAGCGCGACGAATCCGATCGGCACGAGGATCGTGAACACGATGCAGCAGAGCAGAATCGACTTGCCCGGCGTTGCGGTCGCGGACCAGAGCTCGGCCAGCGGCGGCGACAGGTAGCGCTCGCGAGCGAGCACGAACGGCATCCGCGACACCCACAGCATCGCGGCCTCGAACACCGCGAACGACATCACCGCGCCGCCGAGCGCCAGCGCGCCGCCCAGCGCGGGTCCGCCGATCGTGTAGCCGACGTGCGAGAACGAGCCGGTTCCCCAGTCCGCGGCGGTGACGGCGCCCGAGACGGACACCGCGAGCGGAAGCACGTAGCCGGCGACGATTATCGGCATTGCGATCAGAATGGCGCGCAAATAGTTACGCCGCGGATGTTCGATTTCCGCCGACACGACGCTCAGGTTCTCCCATCCGCTGAAATTCCAGATGACCACCGTCAGTCCGGCCGCCATCGCACCCCACGGATCTGCGCCGAACAGCGGCGGCGTCGGCATCGTGAAATGCATCAGGCGCGGGAGGCCAACCATCACCAGCGCCGCGAACGGGGCCACGAGGACTGCGGCGAGCACGACCGACGCCATCCCAACCGGCCTGACGCCGAGAAAATTAAGTCCACCCGCCAGCCATACCAGCGCGATGCCGGTCGCAATTTGGGCCGTCGGGCCGAGCGGGAGGATGAACGAAAGATAGCCGGCGAAAAGCACCGGATAAATCGCCATGTCCGCGGCGGTGTAAAGAATTGTCAAATATGCCTCGACGAAGCCGGCGAACGGTCCGAGCGCTTCCTTGACCCAGAAGTAGAAGCCGCCTTCCACCGGCATCAACGCCGTCAACTCCGCCGCCATCAGCGCCGTCGGGATACTCAGCGTCAGCGGCACGATCAGACACAGCATGAGAGTCAGGCGCGGCCCCGCCAACCGGACCGCATCCTCCAAACCGTACGCGCCGCCGCTCACGACCAGGTACATCACGCATACCAGCGGGATGAGGCCGAGCTTGCGGGGCGAACGATGCGCCAGCGGGGCGGCGCTCGAGGGCGCTCGGGAACGCGTGTTTTCCGTCGGGACGTGCGGCAATTGCGGAGCGGCTCCGGCCCCCTCCCTATCCGAGCCGATGCGCGGTGGCAAGCAGTCAGGAGATCATAATGAGGCTTGCACAGTCGCATCCAGTGTTTCCGTCAATCATCAGGATAGCGTGATGTTAGGATCGCCGTCTAATTTTTGACTGACTCACGCGTTCCGGCGCGCAACGCGGAGCCCAGACAGGCGGTTATCAAGCCCGGCGCGCCGCCACGGAGTTTGGAAAGTCGCGCTCGCCTTGATAGCCTGCGCGGATGAAAATCGACGCGGTAATCAAAAGGATCGCTGAGCAAGTCGGATTGCCTGCACCGCTGCCAGCCAAGCGTCGAGGCCTTTTCAAAACCAAATATGGGAGGTTCGACGACGTGCTGTTCGACAGGGCTCACATGGGGATTTGATGCCGCAAGCACCACAGACATTTCTCAATTGGTTTCTACCAATCGCAACTCTCCTCCTCGGCTATATCGCAAAATCCGTTACTGATGGGATTGATTCCCGACGTGCTAGCAAGCGCGAACAAATAGTGCGGGAAGAGAGTCGGCGGGATCATCTCTTTGAGCGTCGCACCGACTTTCAACGCCAGACGCTACTCGATCTACAGGAAGCGACGATGCAGTTGATGAGAGCGACCGCCGCGATCAACCACGAGGACGTGATGGCTTTTCGTAAGACAGGGAAGTGGGGGATGCAGTTGGTTGGAGACGAGTTGAGTGAAGCCCATCGCTTGGCTAACGCGCGTGTCACCATACTGCGGGTACGAGTACGCGACCAAACGGTTCGAGATTTCGTTGGCGACGTACAGGCAAACGGCAGCTCGCTGGTAATATGCCGTAGCGAACAAGAAAGCACCCGTCTGATGGGGACGTTGTTTGGCGCGTTCGACAATTTGAACGGGCGTATCGGCGAGCTACTCAGACATATCGATGACGAGGGCTGAGGGGACCGTCTCGGCTCCCTGCGCGGCGCGCTGCCCCCGCAGGGCAACCGACTACCTGACATCGCGACTGAAAACGCGACGTGGGGCGACGTGTGCGAAATGTCGGCGGCCTATCTAGCGCGGGACGGGACGGGCGCAGTTCCCTGTCAGGTGCGCGAACGGCTGCACTGCGAAATCGTCATCGAGCGCGAGAGGGCTCACGGCCTTGAGATCACTGATCGACGAGAACCCCATTTATGATTGGTGTCACAAACGGGGCGCACTGATTTGAAGACGCAAGCGCGCCTTTCTCCTAGTCTCGCTTGTTGGCTTTAGTTCTGATCTGAAATCGCGCGGCGCTGGCGCGCGATGCGCGCTCTGCGGATGGGCTCAAGCCGCGCATTCATTTCATCGAGTGCTTTAACTTTTTGAGTAAAGGACAACGCCGCAAGCTCAACACGCCCTTCGGCCTTTCGAGCAAGGATGTCAGAAATATCGGGATATTTATTCTTGTTCGTCCGATTCATCGAAGTCTGGCAGGTCCATCCGATAACAAAACTTAGACCACTCTACTCGTAGATTATGACGATTCAGCACGTCTCGCAAGACTTTCAAATCTACCGCTTTTGCTTCAATAAACCGAAGAATCCTCTCGCGATCTTTTGGGCGCCCGATCCTCAACGCGGTTGCCACGATGTGTTCAGGGGTGAGCGTGCTAATCTTGATCGGTGCTGATCCCTCACCAACTTCAACTTCGATCTGCACCGCCTGGCTCAATCCCTCTGCGTCAAGGTCGCTCGCGACCGGAAGAAATTGCACCGGCCAACCCTCAACGACAACGCCTTCTTTTTTGAATTCCCCGTATCCGCGAATGCGCAAATAAGAGAATAACGGCTCTAGCGTGGCGACCCCGCTGGGCGCCTCTTGAAAATCGTCAATTGAGACCAGTATATCCAAGTCCTCGGTAGACGCGACTTCGATGTAATTCAGCGCCGCTACCGCGCCCGCAACAGCATAACTCCGAATGATCCCGTCCGTGACCATTCCGTTGATTACCCGAAAAGTGTTCGTCAGGCCGTCCATGTCCTGTGCGCCGAACCTAAAACCATTCTTCCGAAACAGTCTATCAGATCGAAGCCCACGGAGCAGCCAAGACCCACGCAGCACGTATCCGAGGCGATGCGCGGTGGAAAGCAGGCAGGAGATCATAATGGCGTCCGGCCAGCAGCCGTTCAGCCCATTTGTCGGTCGCGCGTCTGTCTGCTAAATCGTTCTCGCAATGAACCCCCGCCACGCCGCCGCGCTCGCGCTTGTGGGCTGGGTATCAAACTAGGGAAAACCAAGAAAATGGAACCAATAAGAAAAATTGGCACGATGCATTGGCGCGCCGAAGGGCGTTCAGATGGCTATGGCCCTGTACTGTTCATAGATCGAGACACTCAAGCTGGCATCGATGTCGAGTATGAAGGGCAAATATGGAGCGGTACTCTGATAAAAGAGGGAGGGTCGGGCGCTCTTGTCGGTCGATTGCGTCCGGCACTTGGGTCTTTGTCTAAGAGCACAGTTAGCATAAGGCTGATGGCTGAACCATTCAGGCTTTCCGGCACTTGGAAGGAAAACGATGACGAAACCTACCAATGTTGGGCTGATTTGGAGGCCGAGGGGGAAAATGCTGAGGATTAAAGCTAAATGAAGAGGCCCAAAAGAAGAAAGCCGGCTATAGCAACCAACCTGACCGGCGAGGCCGGAGCCCATTTTGTGGCTTGCGAACTTTCGCGCCGTGGCGCAATGGTTCTGCCGACTACGCGCAACACGAAGGGATTTGACCTTGTTTGCCTAAATTCAGATGGACGCGAGTTTTTTGCGGTAGTACAGGTTAAGAGCAGTTACGCTCGCCCGGGATTCTTCCTCGCAAACGCTCCACCAGCTGACGCGCGGCAAAACTTCTTCTACGCCTTCGTCCGCCTTTCGACAGACCCGCCCAAGGGCAGGCCACCCTTGAAGCCTTTGGAGGCGTTTATCGTGTCGGCTCCGAAAGTGCTGGAAAACTACGACCCGGGCGGGCCCAAGGGAGAATGGGCGAGCTGGATCGTACCAAAATCAGAAGAAGAACAGTCCAACTATCTCAACCGGTGGGACCTGATTCTGGATTGCCTGCACTGTGCCTAAATTGCATGTCAGCGCCCTCTTGCATCCCGATTTCGATCCCCCGCCGACGCCCGTTCGCATCCAATTAGTGTTTACTCCGACTAGATGGTGCGTAATAGGCAGGGGAACCGGACTGGGCTCGGCGTGCGGCGACTCGCGCGGGCGGGCGGCCCTGGCTTGTATAGCTGGCAAGTTTTAGGTTTCGGGGCTAGAAGGGCTCTTGGCGATGGCTACCAGTGCAACGTGTCCCGGTTGTGGAAGGCGAACGCTCCGCGTCTCGATGCAGCGGGTTCGCCCCGGTATCTATCACTTCACCGGCTCCTGTCCAGCCTGTCACGGGACTTGGTGGTGTCATGCGGATCAGAGCGCTCACCTTGGCGTAGCGGCGTGGCGATCTGGGCCTGATATTGAGTGCGACGAAGCGGGCAAGCAACGTCCCTGAGTCCGCCAAGGCCAAGACAGACCCTGTGCGGCCTCCAGGGGAAGGTCCATATGAAACTCAACACCGTGATGAAGCCAGCGTTCGCCGCGCTCATTGCGATCGCCAGCGCGAGTCCGCTGCTGGCGACCACCTACCCTGATTGTCAAGGTTGGAAACCGCCGCCGGAGCTTAAAGGCAAGAAGGCCGTAGAGACCAACTTCGTCGGACCAAGCGGCGGCGCCGTGACCATCGTTCATATTGGCCCCGGGATACTCTGCGAATCGGTCGAGCAAGGGGTGCCATCCGGCGAACGCCTGCAAGCCGAGCGAAAAGTCCTGAGCGGTAAGAAGCTCAAGGTCCACGAGCCCACCCTCGAAGACTTCAACGTGGCCACGCGCCCGGATTGCTACGACTTTTACGACGCTTGTTACAACCCAGACTTTGACGGTCCCGACCCCGAGGCGTGCGCTCAGTACGAGGCGCGTTGCCGTTGAGAAACTGGGGGACGCGGACAGCGGCAGCGCGACGCCCCTTGCGCGCCGCGGCGTTACGGCTTGTCCAAAGATCGCTACCAAAACGACTGCCGATCACGACCGAACAGGAGGGATCAGCATCGATCCCGCTTCCAACAAAAATCCCGATTTCGCGCGCGGTTTGATCTTTACTGGTCTCGCGTGCTCGCGACCGGGCTGTTAATGTAAAAGATGCGCAAAGGTCCGCGGCCGGTCGTCAAGGCGCGGGACACCTCGCGTTGACGATCCATACAGCGTGGTGCGAGCCCCAATTGAGAAGCTCTCCCGGAAATCTGTTTCGATCATGATGTTTTTCAGTACACGCGCGATCATCGCACTCGGCGCCGCGTCGATTGCGTTTCTCGGCTGCGCCCAAATCACAGGTGCGAAGTTCGAGCCGGTTCGCACCGTCAGCGTGGGTGGGGATAATCCCTTCGGCGGCGCGCCGGCGGTCGAGATCCCCGCCGATGCGCGCGCGATGAGCGCGTTCCTGAAGGCCGAGGTCGCGATGAATGAAGGCGACCGGGAAGAGGCGCTCAAGGATTACGCGGAAGCCGTCCGGTACGATCCCACCAACGCCGCGCTGAAGGTTCGCCTCGCCACGCTCTACGTCCGCGACGGGCGCCTCAAGGAGGCGCTCGATCAGGTAAACCAGGCGCTCGCGATCAATCCGGATTCCGCCGACGCCCGTCTGCTCGGCGCAGGCATCAGCTCGGCGCTCGGTGACGACGCGACCGCGGAAAAGGACTACCGCGAGGTATTGCGTCTCAATTCGAAAAATCAGGAAGCCTATCTCTATCTCGGCGCCCTCTACGCCAAGCGGGGCGATTACGGGGAAGCCGAGAAAACGTTTGAGCAGCTGATCACGCTCGATCCCAGTTCATTCCTTGGCTACTACTACGCCGGCAAGGTGATGGTGGCCTCGAAGAACTACCCGGCCGCCGAAAAATATTATCAAAAGGCGCTCGATCTCAATCCGCAGTCGGAGCTGGTGCTGCTTGATTTTGCGCTGTTGCGCGAGCGCCAGGAGCGCCCGCAGGACGCGCTCGTCTATTACAACAAGATCACGCAAGTCAATCCGAACAACGAGCTGGTTCGAAAGCGCAAGGCGGAAATCCTGGTCGGTCAGAAAAAATACGACCAGGCATTGGAGGAGCTCAAACGCGCCGAGCAGGTCGAAACCAATCCCGCGGACACGCGCACCAAGATCGGCCTGCTCTACGTCGAGCAGGGCAATTTTGACGACGCCGCGACCGAGTTCAACCTGGTGCTCGGCTCCGAGCCGGACAACTACCGCGTCCACTATTACCTCGGCACGGTGTACACGGAGCTTTCCGAGAGCGACAAGGCGATCCGCGAGTTCAACAAGATTCCC
Organism: Binatus soli (SeqCode); assembly: GCF_050015535.1. NCBI lineage: Bacteria > Candidatus Binatota > Binatia (SeqCode) > Binatales (SeqCode) > Binataceae (SeqCode) > Binatus (SeqCode) > Binatus soli (SeqCode). The sequence continues at coordinate 112,742 of NZ_JBEKBF010000005.1, forward strand.
GCCGACAACGAGCATTACGTCGAGTCGCGCCTGCAGCTCGCTTACCTGTACGACAAGCAGAACAAGTACGACGACGCGATGGGCGCGCTGAAGGACGCGCTCGCCAGGAAGCCCCACGACCCCGAAATCACCGGCTTCATGGTCGGCGTCTATCAGGAAAAGAAGGATTACCAGGCTGCCATCGATCTCGCGCGCAAGATGGTCGCGGCCGATCCCAAAAATGACAAGCTCCACTTCACGCTCGGCGCGGCGCTCGATGAGAACAAACAGCGCGCAGAAGCCATGGCCGAGATGAAGAAGGCGATCGAGCTGAATCCCTCCAATGCGCAGGCGCTGAACTACCTCGGCTACAGTTACGCCGAACAGGGCGCCAACCTGGTCGAGGCCGAAAAGCTAATCAAGCGCGCTCTCGATATCGAGCCCGAAGACGGCTTTTACGTCGATAGCCTGGGATGGGTTTACTATCAGAAGGGCGACTACAAGCGCGCCGCCGAGGAGTTGGAGCGCGCGGTCAACCTGACCGGCAACGACCCCACTATCACCGAGCATCTTGGCGACGCGTATCGCAAGCTGGGCAAGGTCAAGGAAGCGGGCAACGAGTACTCGGACGCGCTGAAGAAGGCGCAGGAAACCGACCAGGTCGCACGGCTCAAGGATAAAATTCAGGTCCTGCAGAATGCCGCCAGCGCGGGCCACTGAACGCGCGCGGCGCCGAAAAACAGTTTCGCTCGCGGCGGTCGCATCGATGCTGCTGCTGGCGACGCTCGAAACTTCCGCCTGCATCATCGTTCGTCCTCCGCCCATTCCAGCGCCCGAGCCGATAGCGGGCTTCGACGCCGGCAAATATCAAGTCCGGAAATTGATCGCGGCGCTGGCCGAGCGTGACAAAACGCTCGACTCTATGCAGACCCCGGCCGTCATGGAATACACTGCCGGCGATCAGCACGTGAAGGCCAAAGAGGAAATCGTCGTCAAGCGGCCCGGCAATTTGCGCGTCGAGGCGATGTCGCCGTTCGGCGTGGCATTGCTGCTCGCGGCACAGGGCTCGGAGCTCGCAATCTTCGAGCCGGGTCAGAATCGCTTCATGCGCGGCAATGCGACCGCCGACACGCTCTACAGGTACGTGCGAATCCCGATGGCGCCCGCGGACGCTGTGGGTCTGCTGATGGGACTCGCGCCGCCCGAGTTCGCGCTCAATCGGGTCGCAGACTCGGTGTCGAACGACGGCGCGATGACGGTCGCGTCGTACCGCAACGCCGCGTCGGGGACTCGCGAGCTTGGATTTTCGGCCGGCAATCTCGCGATGGTGCGGGAGACGGCGGGCAACGGCCGCGTCAATTACGAGGTGCGTTACAGTGACTATCATGATATCGGCGGAGTGATGTTTCCGTACGTCGTCGATGCGACTTTTCCGGCGGCCGGCAGCCACGTGACGTTTCGTTACCTGCGGCCGATCGTCAATGGAGACATCCCCGATTCGACGTTCGTGTTGACACCGGCTCCAGGAGCCACTTTTATGAATTTGAGCCTTGACGATGCCCGCGCGCTTGCAAATGAAAGCTGAAAGCTGGCGCAAGCGAATCTTGCCGGCCATCACGTGCGCGATTGCCGTATCGTCGCTCGCGATTTTTCCCGGATGCCGGGTTAACCGGCCCGTGAACGATCACGAGAAAAATCAAATCCTCTACACGGCCATGGCCAGCGATCCGCGCACCTTCAATCCGATTCTGATCACCGATTCGACCTCGGGTGCGCTCACCGGCGATTTGTTCGAGAGCCTCACCCGCCTCAACCCCGTCACTACCCTGCCGGAGGCGGGCCTGGCCGAGAAATGGGACATCGCGCCCGACAGCAAGGCGATTACGTTTCATCTCCGTCACGGCGTGAAATGGTTTGACGGCCGGCCGGTCAACGCTCGCGACGTTCTGTTCACGCTCGACGTCATCTACGATCCCAAGGTGCCCAACAGCATCCGCCCCGCGATCACTATCGACCACCAACGCATCATCGCGGAGGCGCCCGACGACTACACGGTCGTCATGCGTCTGCCGAAACCGTTTGCTCCGCTGCTTTATTCAATTGGGATTCCGGTGATGCCGGCGCACATCCTCGAGCCCGTGTGGAAGGCGGGAAATTTCAACCACACCTGGGGCATCGACACGCCCCCGGACAAGCTCGTCGGCAACGGCCCGTATCACATGACGCACTACGCGCAGAGCCAGCTCGTTCGCTACGATCGCAACAACGATTATTGGATGAAAGATGAGCACGGCGGTCAGTTGCCGCGTCTGCACGGGCAGACGGTGACGATCGTGCAGGACCAGAACGCCGAATATCTACGCTACCTGTCGGGGCAAATCGACGTCTACGGCCCGCGCACCGAGGAGGTCTCGCCACTTTTGGACAAAGTCAAAAACAAGGAACTCGGCATCACGGTTCAGCAGATCGGAATCGACACGGGCTCGCTGTTTTTCACCTTCAACCGCAATCCGCGCCATTACGTCAAAAACGGCGTCACCAATCCGAAGCTCGATTGGTTCACGGACCTGAAGTTCCTGCAAGCGATGGCGCACATGATGGACAAGAAATCGATGATCGATCTTGTCTTTCACCAACTCGCGGTGCCGGCGGTGGCGAACATCTCGCCCGAGAACAAAATCTTCCACAATCCCAATCTCAAGGATTACGACTACGATCCGAAGCTTGCCGCCGACATGCTCGAGGCGGCGGGTTATCACCTCGCAAAACCCGGCGTGCGGACCGATCCGAAAGGCAATCGTCTCGAATTCGATCTCACCACCAACACCGGCACGCCCGAGCGCAACGAAATGTGCACCATCTTCAAGCAGGACGTCGAGAGCCTCGGCATCAAGGTGAACTATCGGCCGCTCGAGTTCACGACGCTGGTGGACAAGCTCGATTCGTCTTTCGACTGGGATTGTGTGCTGATTGGATTCACCGGCGGCATCGAGCCGAACGATGGCGCGAACTTTTATCGCTCATCGGGCAACCTTCATTTGTGGAATCCGAATCAGCCCAAACCCGCCGCACCATGGGAGGCGGAGATCGACACGCTGCTCGATCAGGGCGCGTCCGAAATGGATCCCAACAGACGGGCGCCGTACTATTGGAGAATTCAGCAAATTCTCCACGACCAGTTGCCGATACTCGAAACGGTGCGCCAGCAGCGCTATTCGTCGTGGAAAAACTCGCTGGAAAACTATCAGCCCAAGGTGTGGGGTCTGTACAAGCCGGAGTGGATGCAATTCAAGGCCGACTGAGCATCCGGCGCGCAACGCACCTCGAAATATCAGGCCGTTGACACGATGACCCGCTTTCTGATTCGTCGCCTGCTCAACATGATCCCGCTCATCCTCGGGATCACTTTCATTTCGTTCCTCGCGATGTCGCTGGTGCCGGGCGACTTCGTCTCGAATCTCAAACTCAACCCAACCATCACGCCCGAGGTCATTCACCAGCTCGAGGCGCAGTTCGGTCTCGATCAGCCGCTGATGGTCCGCTACTTCAAGTGGCTGTGGGGCGTGCTGCATCTGAACTTCGGCTTCTCGCTGCAATACCGCGTGAGCGTCACCGGCCTCATCGCGTCGCGCGCCTTCAACACGATCATCCTGTCGCTGAGCAGCATGATTTTCTCGTGGGCGATCGCGATACCGATCGGCATCATCGTCGCGGTGAATCAGAATTCAATCTGGGATCGCTGCCTCTCGTTCCTGGCGTTCTTTGGAATGTCGGTGCCGAGCTTTTTTCTCGCCTTCCTGATGATGTACCTCGCGCTGAAAACCGGATGGTTTCCGATTGGCGGCACTTTCTCGCCCGATTACGCGACGCTCGATCCGCTAAGCCAGATTGCCGATCGCATCAACCATCTCATCCTGCCGGTCTTCGTGCTTGGCATCTCCGGCACCGCGGGCCTGATGCGCCTGATGCGCTCGCAGATTCTCGAAATCAAGAATTCGGAATTCGTGCGCACCGCGCGCGCCAAGGGATTGTCCGAGCGCGTCGTCATCTACAAGCACGTGCTGCGCAACGCGCTGAACCCGTTCGTTACGATGGCGGGATATTCGCTGGGCGATCTGCTCGGCGGCGCCGCGCTGGTCGAGGCCGTGATGAACCTGCAGGGTCTCGGACTGCTGATGCTCGAAGCGGTGCGCTCGCTAGACATCTACCTGGTAATGGGCTCGGTCCTGATGGGCACGATTCTGCTGCTGGTCGGCAACCTGCTCGCGGATATCGCACTGGTGGCGGTCGATCCACGCGTCGATTTTTCGTCGGTGGCGGCCGAGTGAGATGAACGTGGACGGCGCGATGCAGGCGAATCTCCAGGGCGCTGCGGTAGCCGCGCGACAAACGTCAGGCATTGCCCGCGAATGGCGGCTGGCGTCGCGGACGGTCCGCTTTTCCGCAATCTGCCTCGCGCTGTTCTACCTGCTCGCCGCCGCGTCGCCGTTCTTCGCGAGCTACGATCCGACCTATCAGAACCGCGAGATGCCCGATTGTCCTCCGATGTCGATCCACTTGAATGCGCCGTCGGACTGGTCGCGCGGGTTGTTCTATACCCATCCAATGCACATGAATGATCCGATCGCGCGCACGTTCGTTGCCGACGCTTCCCGCCGGCTCGACATACATCTGTTCACGCGCGGCCATCTATTCACCACCGACAGCGAGCGCGAGCCGTACTTCATGCTCGGCAGCGACGGCCTGGGGCGCGACCTCTACTCGCGAATCGTGTACGGCTCGCGCGTGAGCATGTGCGTCGGGTTGATCGGCGTGCTGATCACCTTCTCGCTCGGCATCACGATTGGCGCGCTGTCCGGCTATATCGGCGGGACGGTCGATTTCCTGATCATGCGATGGTCCGAAATCGAGATGTCGCTGCCGTCATTCTATTTCCTGCTTGCGCTGGCGGCGGTAATTCCGTCGGGGATGAGCACGGTCGCGACGTTCTTCATGATCGTGGCGATCATGAGCTTCATCAGTTGGGCCGGCTTTGCGCGAATCATTCGCGGGATGGCGTCTTCGGTGCGCTCGCGGCCGTACGTCGAGGCAGCCCGCGCGCTGGGCGCGTCGCGATGGCGGATCATCACGCGTCACATCATTCCGTCGGTACTGGGCTATGCGATCGTCGCGGCCACGCTCTCGATTCCGGGCTTCATCCTCGGCGAAAGCGCGCTCTCGCTGCTCGGACTGGGAATTCAGGAGCCGGCCGCGAGCTGGGGAAACCTTTTAGCGCAGGCGCAAGACGTGCAGAACCTCGCGCGCTACCCGTGGATCCTGATTCCGGGCATCTTCATTTTCCTTGCGGTGATGTCGTTCAATTTTCTCGGCGACCATCTGCGCGACCGCCTGGATCCCGCCACCTCCGCATGATTCCGCCGCCCCGTCATTCTAGAGCGAAGCGAAGAATCCCGGTTCCTTCCCTCTCCCAAGTTAGGGCGCCGCGTCCCGCGCGACTTGTTACCCGCCTCGCCCGCTTAGTTGCGGGAGAGGCCGCGCCGCCGGCGCGGGTGAGGAACAACTGTGCGGCGCACTTCGCGAATTGGCGCACCTCGGTCCGTAGCGGGCACCAGCTCTTTAGGCTTGCACTGAAATGGTGTAGAGTGGTGAAGATTTGAACACCAATGTGGTGCTGAATGGTGCACCAAAAATGCGGTCTTCACCACTCAAATCGCCAGACAAAAAGATCCGAAGACTGTCGATAAGTCTGTCGGACGAGCAGCACGCCGAGTTGTTGGCGATAGCCCGCAAGAATCGAGTCTCAGCAGCGTGGGTAGCTCGCGAAGCAATTGAGCGGCTCCTCGCTGATGACCTGCCGCTTTTTCATCTGAGGCGACCAACATGAGCATCGTTGGCCGTGAAGAAAGAAACGAGTCGAGTGGCATCAGCCGCGCGTGGCAGCATCGGATTGTGGAGGCTGCGCGAGATTCGTCACACGTCTCCGGTTTCACACATAATTTCTACAAGTATCCGGCAAGGTTCTCACCAAAGTTTGTTCGCGCCGTGATAGAGGCTTTTACTGCGCCCGGTGATCTTATAGTCGATCCGTTTATGGGAGGTGGAACGACTCTAGTCGAGGCTCTTGCGCTAGGCCGCCACGCTATCGGAACGGATGTCAGTTCCTTGGCCGTATTCGTAGCGCAAGTGAAAACAACCTTGTTAAATGACGATGAAATCAAGACGTTGGAACGGTGGGCGAAGCGTTTGTGTTCGCGCATCAATATGCAACGTCCCGGTTTCAACTTCGAGAAATACGCGGCAAACGGTTACCATCGTCATCTCGATAACAGGATGACATGGCGTCTTCGCAAGGCAATCGAGCAGGCACTTGCATCGGCTGTCCAGCTTGCTTCGCCCAGGTCGGAGGCTTTTGCCCGATGCGTTGTCCTCAAAAGTGCGCAATGGGCCCTCGACGGTCGCAAGAGCCTACCGGACCTTCAAGAGTTTCGAGAATCGCTCATGCGGTCGGCGAAGGAAATGATCGGCGGGCTTTTTGAGTTGCGAACAGCAGTAAACGAAGACCTCAGCAGGCTCGCTACCGTCCGTTGCCTAAACAGGTCAGCCGTCGAAGTTGAGAATGATGAGCAGATCGCGCACGGGGCAAAGCCGAAACTGATTTTGACCTCCCCACCTTATCCTGGCATTCACGTTCTCTATCATCGCTGGCAAGTGGATGGTCGCAAGGAAACACCCGCACCGTTTTGGATCGCGAACCGCCTCGATGGTTCAGGAGCTGCCTACTATTCTATGGGCGACCGGAAAGCTGCAGATCTACGAAGCTACTTCGAACAGATACAAGCTGCCCTCAATTCGATAGCTGGCTTGTGCGACGAAGATACTACTGTCGTGCAGGTCGTCGCCTTTTCGGAACCCAGTTGGCAGCTGCCTCGGTATCTCGAAGCGAACTACCTCGCTGGCCTTGAGGAAATTCACTTGTCGATAATGGTCGGCGAGCGCGATGGTCGACTTTGGAGGCCGGTGCCTAATCGTAAGTGGCACGCCGGCCAGCTAGGTGAGACGCCAGCCAGCCAAGAGGTCGTGTTGTTTCATAAATTACCGGCATAGCGCCCGTAGAAGCTGTTCACGATTCTGTATTGCGGATTCAGTGAGTCACTACCTAAAGTCACTTTGTTTTCGGCAACTTCTTAGGCAGCGACAAGCACAGTGGCACGATGACGCGAGCAATACCAAGAGCTGTGTGCTCAATCGTTTTTCGACAGCCAGCATCATCAGTCTTCCACTCGTCGGTTTTTTGTGCAGTGTCGAGTAGGCCCATGGCCGTCAGAGCGAGGCCATATTTGAAGACGAACTCCACCGCCGGCTCCTCCTCTTTCGGTCGCAACTTCTTTGCCTGATCGAGCAAGTGAGACTTCCTATTCAACAGTAACTCCAATCGCCCAGTGTCGGGATTCCTACCAATGGTAAGGGGTGGGTCGTCCGGCTTGTTATCTACTTCCTTAATGTTAGGCCGACTTGGGCCAGCTTGAACAAGCGGCTCACCATGTTCTTTGCCATTTCCCTCATTCTTTCTCTTTTCGCGTGGCGGGAGCACCTGAGCATTCAAGGTGAGGACAAAGGGGCCGCTGCCGTTTTTGTCCGTGATCTCTACCGTAGTTTTCATCTTGGTGCCTTCCGGCAACGTTTTGTCGGCGAGGCATGTGAACGCAAGACGCCCATTGAATAGACTGTATGTGGGTTGGAGATCCCCGGTAAACGTGCATGTACCTGGTGCCGGGCGACGTCGCGTGAAATAGTTGCTCTTTACATCAGTAAGAAACGATGCTCGCACGGAGTCTCCTCGGGGTATGCCAATGTCGGCTTCAAGCGATCCGTTTCGTCTCCTAAAGTAAGTGGGGAACTCTAAACCTATGAATGGCCCGTGAATCGTTCCGCCCGCTCCGTCAGTCGCAGTTGGCGCTGCTACCTTGCCCGCCGTAACACTTCCGAACAAGTCCGCGAGAGTCGGATCGGTTGAAAGAAGTTCCTCAAGAGCCTTGATCCCGTCTTCGTCGTCAACGGCGTGTTTAACCTTCTCTGCGTAACGCTTTTTGTTCAGGTCGATCAGGCCTTGATGCTCACGAAGCTCTTTTCTTAACTTCTTGAACAGTTCCTGGAGCAATGTATCATCGCGGAATCGTTCACGGTCGCTCATGAACAGCGCGTTTCGTGAATCTTGGCCAAGACCGGTACAGTCCATTGTGACCAGTATGCTGCCTGCGATGTGCTCCTTATCTACTTCTTTGGTACGAAAGAATTCCGCCCCTCGCCTGGCGTGCGATTGTCCGTTTATGAGAGCACGCACACCGGTCTGAGGCTGATCGTCGTCGTCATCAAGGGCATCGTCGGATTTGAATACACGCACTTCCCCAGGCACGGTCTCGCCGGTACTGAGTGTAATGAAGACGCTGCTACCTTGTTCGAAGTCTTCTTCGAGTTTCCCGGTATGTTCCCACCGGTCGAAGCGGTCCCATACTGTCACCGCCATGACTCGGGCGAGGTAGGACTCGCGGCACTCAACAATATGAAGTGGGAGGGAGGGCCTCAGGAGAAACTCGCCTAACTTTTTGTACAGTTCGCCGCAGATGTTGCTTTTGGGAGCTTTGAAGTCGTACATCTTGATGAGCGTTCCACTGCTCACCTTGCGTTCTCGCGGTTTTGCTATCTCCGATGTTTTGACGCCTTTTTTGGGTAAAAGTGCAAGCGGAGTGCTTCCCGTCGTCAAGATCTTTTCATCTTCGCCAACAAGGTAACACCACGAAGGATTCTGCTTTGACGCGAAGAAGCAGAACAACGTGAATGCCCACTCGTGATCGTCTCGTTTTGCTACATTGCTGGGCCTCCGCGAAAGGATCAATTGCAGTTCATACTTTTCGCTGCAGAATGGAAGCACGCCGGTGCCCCCCATATTGAACCGACCCTGAACGAATGGAATTGCACCTTTGTAAGCCCCAGTCTGGTCGCCATATATGAGGGAACAGAAAGTTGAAGGAAAGTCCTCAGCAAACTGTCCTTCGCCAGCATCATAGAGAGAAAGACTGGGCCGGTCTTTCTTGCCGGTCGCGTATAAGAGCAGGTTATCCTCGGCGAATTCTCTGATCTCGGGCCTGGTCTTCTCGCTCAGGTCACCAAGGAACGCTTCGACGGCCTTGGCCATCGTCTGAGGCGCATCAACACCACGCGGGTCAATTCCCATCGCCTTACAATGTCCGAGCAGGATCGCGTCCGCACCATTCGTAAATTTCTCGACCTGCGCGGCTGCGGCAGTGCTCTGCTGGTTAAGAACGATGCTCTGATTGTTCGGCATGTTGCCAAGATACTTCCAACGATGCCGATTCTGAGGCTTCAGCAATTCCCGGTGTTCCAGGATTCGAATCACATCCTCCTCAGTCTCTGACTCCAGAAGTGATTGCAGCAAAATTTCGTCGCGCATTTTAAATCCTTTACAACCTGAACTCGATCTCGGTTTTGCCGCCCTTATCCGTCAGGCGTGATTTCAGCAACTCAATCTCCTTGCTCAACGCCTGAGCGATCTTCTTAACGTCTGCTTCGCCGTATTCGTAATGGGATTTGTTGCCGAGCTTGCCAATCACTCTGATCGCGCGGATGGCGTTTGCCGTTCGACTCTCTGCCAGCGCGACAAACTTCGCTCTCTTGTCTCGCTGCGGCGCGGTCTCCCTTTCCCTTTTGATTGCGGTGCTTGATTCCATTTTCCTGCTCTCCTTGCTCATTACGGGCAGAAATTACGCAAAAGCCAGGCGATCAATTACCGTAATCTATGCGGTGCGTCAAGTGTTCTAAATGCGCACAGTAAACCCTTCTAAATGCGTTCGTAAATAGCCACGGTTTCAGTCAGGCATTTATCCAGCGGCAATTCATTCTACGGTCAGCTTTGTCTCGGCGAATTCCTTCTTTTCGAAATCCCAGGCGAACGCGGCTGCGCGCGCGGGATTCTTCGCTTCGCTATACAATGACACGGAACAAGTGCGGGAACGTCCCGCTCGAATCTGCTAAATTCCGATTGTGCCGCTTTTTACTTCAGAAACTGGGCTTCGCGCACTGCCGCGCAAGGCCATGCTCGCGGCGGGGCGATGATACGCTGAATTTCACGTGAAACCGCTGCTCGAAGTTAAGTCGCTGCGCACCTCGTTCTTCACCGATGCGGGAGAAGTGCGCGCGGTGGACGGCGTGAGTTTTTCCGTCGCTCCGGGAAAGCTGATGGGCCTGGTAGGCGAGTCGGGATCGGGCAAGACGGCGAGCGTGCTCTCGATCATGCGGCTGCTGCCGGAGTCGGCGCGAATCGTCGGCGGCGAAATAATTTTCGAGGATCAGGATCTGCTCAAGCTGAGCGAACCCGAGATGCGCCATATTCGCGGCGCGCGCATCGCGATGATCTTTCAGGAGCCGATGACCTCGCTCAATCCCGTCTTCACCATCGGCAGCCAGATTGGCGAGGCCGTCCGCCTGCATCAGCACACCAATCGCGCCGAGACTCGCAATCGCACCATCGAGGCGCTCAGGATGGTCGGGATTGCCGACCCCGAGCATCGCATCGACGACTATCCGCATCAGTTGTCCGGCGGGATGCGCCAGCGCGTGATGATCGCGATGGCGCTGTCGTGCAATCCCCGCCTGCTGATCGCGGACGAGCCGACCACCGCGCTCGACGTGACGATACAGGCGCAGATTCTCGATCTGATCCGCGAGTTGCAGGTGCGACTCGGCCTCGCCGTGATACTGGTTACCCACGATCTCGGAATCGTCTCCGAGTATGCCGACGACGTGACGATTCTTTACGCGGCGCGCGTGATGGAGCAGGCGCCGAGTGCGGAGCTGTTTCGAAATCCTCTCAACCCGTACACGCGCGGATTGCTCGAATCTATTCCCGGCATGGACGGCAGCCGGCACCGCCGCTTGCAGGCGATTCCCGGGTCGATTCCGAGCGCGCTGAATCCACCGGCGGGCTGCAGGTTTCATCCGCGATGCCCGCGCGTAATTCCTCAGTGCTCCGCGGCAGAGCCGCCGCTCGAGAACAGGGGCCCAAACCATTATGTCGCCTGCATCCGCGCCTAATCCCGCATCGCCCATCGGTAATACGGCCGCAACCGCGTCCGGCGCGCCGCTGGTTCGCGTCGAGCATCTCAGCAAGGAGTTCCCGGCGGGCTCGACGGGAATAATTGGAGGGAAAAGGCTCTCGATAAAAGCGGTGGCCGGCGTCAACCTCGAGATTCAGCCCGGCGAGACACTGGGATTGGTCGGAGAGTCGGGCTCGGGCAAATCGACGCTTGGACGGCTGATTCTGAAACTCCTCGAGCCGACCGCAGGCGCCGTCTATTTCGACGGCCGCGATCTCTCGACGCTTGGCCGCGCGGAACTTCGCGCCCTGCGCCGCCAGATGCAGCTCGTGTTTCAGGACCCATACGCGTCGTTGAATCCGCGGATGCGCGTGCGATCGATCGTCGGCGAAGGAATCGAGATTCACAAACTCGCGCGCGGGGCGGAAAAGGAGCGGCGAATCGTCGAGCTGCTCGCGATGGTCGGGATGAGCGCTGACGCGATGGATCGTTTGCCCCACGAGTTCTCGGGCGGGCAGCGCCAGCGAATCGGGATCGCGCGTGCGCTCGCGGTGAATCCGCGCTTCCTGGTGCTCGACGAGCCGGTCTCGGCGCTCGACGTCTCGATCCAGGCGCAAATAATCAATCTGCTGCAGGACCTGCAGGAGAAGCTGAAACTCACCTACCTGTTCATCGCGCACGATCTGCGCGTGGTCGAGCACATCAGCAATCGCGTCGCGATCATGTACCTCGGCAAGATTGTCGAAATCGCATCGCGCGACGAGATCTACCTGAACCCGCGGCATCCCTACACGCGCGCGCTGCTCTCGGCGATTCCGACTATCGACACCGCCCACAAGCCGGAGCGAATCAAACTGCCCGGCGAAATGCCGAGTCCGATGAACCCTCCCGCCGGCTGCGCCTTCCATCCAAGATGCCCATATGCGAATGATGTTTGCAGCAACGTCGAACCGAAATTGGAAACCGGGCGCGGCGGGCACGCGGTGGCGTGTCACGTATTCCCGTCGCCGTAGCGGATGGATTCAATACAGATACCGCAGGATGCAGGCGTGGCGTGGGCCGAGGAACGCACGCGCGTCGCGGTCGGCCGCAACGTCAATGTCTCGGGCAAACTGATCTTTCATGAACCGGTCAGAATCGAGGGCCGCTTCCGTGGCGAGGTTCGCTCGGTGGAGTTGGTCGTGGTCGGCGAGGATGGAATGATCGAGGGCAAGGTCTTCGCACCGCGACTGCTCATAATGGGTGAGTTGCGCGGAGACGTCGTCGGATGCGACCGCGTAGTGCTGGGGCCGCGCGCCAAGTTCTTCGGCAATATCGAGACGCGCAACTTGACGGTGTCCGAAGGCGCCTACCTGGACGGCAACGTACGCATGACGCGGGTTTCTGTCGAAGAGACCGCCGTCTCCATCGACATATGATCGAGGACCCGCCCGGCGCTCAGGTCGCGACGTCGAGTCGCGCCGCTTTGCCCGACAGATTGCGCAGGTAGTATAGGCGCGCACGCCGCACGCGGCTTCGCGTCAGCACCTGCAGCTTGTCGATCCGCGGCGAATGCATCGGGAATATTCGCTCGACCCCGACCCCGTATGAAACTTTGCGGACGGTGAAGGTCGCGCGGTTGGCGCCCCGGTTGATTTTGATCACGATGCCTTCGAAGGATTGAATGCGCTCTTTTTCGCCTTCGACGACTTTGACGTGAACGCGAACTGTGTCGCCCACGCGGAATTCGGGCAGGTCCTTGCGCAGGCCCCGCTCTTCGAGCTTCTGGATAACAGTATTCATGGGAAGACAGACCTCGGGTCGAGCTTCTAAATTTACCGAAATGCGCGCGGCCACTCAATGGGTGCGGGGGGAAAACCGCGTCACTTGCCGCGAATGCGATCGAGGATAATTCCCGCAGCAGAGCGCACTGACAGATGGTTGTAATCGCCGGGGCCGACAATGGGCGCGAGCACGACGTCGGCACGTTCGGCAACCTCGGGCGACATTCCAAATCCGGTCCCGAGCAGGATCATCATCGGCGGCGCGTCCGGAGCCTCCAGCCGCTTGCGCAAGTCGGCGTAGCTGGTACCCCCCTCGGTGCGCGCGGAGGTGTGCACGACGAGCGGCCGTGCGCCGGAGATTCGCGTTGCCGCGGCGATCGCGTCGTCGAGTTCCGCGACGATTTGCACGCGCTCGAGCGCCTCGCGCCGTCGCGAATCGTGGGTCCGGCCGAAGTCGAAACGCCAATGATCGATCACGCTCGCCGCGAATTTCCGCTGCTCGGGAATCGGATGGACGATGAACACGCCACGCACGTCGTAGGTTCGCGACGCGCGCGCGATATCGTGAATGTCGAGGCTGGTTATCGCCGACGTGACGATCTTTGCGTTCCGGTCGACGACCGGATGATGAATCAGCGCTACGAAAAGATCGGACACGCTCAGAACTTGCGGCGTTCGAGCAGGTCGGGGCGCCGCCGCGCGGTTCGCCGTTTTGCTTCCGCCTCGCGCCACGCGCGAATCTTGCCGTGGTCGCCGCTAAGCAGGATTTCCGGCACCTTCATCCCGCGGAACTCCTCGGGCCGCGTGTATTGCGGGTACTCCAGCATCCCGGCAGCGAACGATTCCTCGTCGAGTGACTCGGGATTCCCGAGCACGCCCGGTATCATCCTGCCCACCGCCTCGATCACCGCCATCGCCGCTATTTCGCCGCCGCTCAGCACGTAGTCGCCGATGGAAATTTCCTGGTCCACCAGCAAGCGCACGCGCTCGTCGATTCCTTCGTAGCGCCCAGCGACGATCATCAGACCGGGTGCGCGCTTGGCGAGGTCACGCGCCAACGAATTGTCGAACACTTCGCCCTGCGGCGTCATCAGGATGCGCCACAATCCCGGGCGCTCCGCGTTGACCGCGTCGATCGCGGCGGCGATCGGCTCCGGCCGCATCACCATCCCACTGCCGCCACCGTACGGCGCATCATCGACTTGCCGGTAGTTACCCAGACCGTGCGCGCGTAGCGGATGCATCTTGATCGCGATCAATCCCTGCTCGATAGCGCGTCCGATCATACCGCCGCGAAACGGCGATTCGAACATCTCGGGGAACAGTGTGATTACGTGAAATTCCATCGCGGCGAACCGAAACACCGAAGTGCGGATGCGTCGTAAATCCAAATCTATCCGGGCGCGCCGCTTCGGGCCAGACGGCGCCGGTCGATTTCAGTCGAGCAGGCCGGGGATCGGCTCGATGGTGACGCGCCGGCCGGCGAAGTCCATCGCCTTGACGACGTCCTCGATTACCGGAACCAGGACTTCGCGCTCGCTGTTTCGCACCACCCAGATGTCCTGCGCGCCGTTCGAGAAGATTTCTTCGATCGTGCCGAGGCGGCTGCCGTCGGTCAGAAATACTTCGCATCCGATCGCCTCGTAATAGTAGAACTCGCCCGGCTTGGCCGCCGGGACATCCTCCGTCGCGAGCATCACGACCGCGCCCTTGAGCGACTCGGCCGTGTTTACGTCCGCGACGCCCTCGAGCGTGATTCGTCGCGTCGTCGCGTTCAGCCGCGTCATTCCAGTCAGCCGGAACTCGCGTGCTTCTCCCGCGCTTTCCAGGAACACGCGTGCGACCTGTTCCAATGTTTCGGAGTCGGGATTGTCGGGCCGCAATCGCAGCGCGCCCTTGAGGCCGTGGGCCCCGGTTATGCGGCCGACGCGGAGCATCGATGTTGTAACGCGATTCGCCTCAACCTGCCGGAGCTGGCCGCCCGATCATTTGTCCTCGACGATTTCGAGAACAACCTTGCGGTTGGTGCGCGAGGCGACCGCATTCAGAATCGTGCGGATCGACTTCGCGGTCCGCCCCTGCTTGCCGATCACGCGCCCCAAATCCTCCTTCGCCACCCGCAGTTCAAGTACCGAGGCGGTATCGCCCTGCGTCTCCTTCACGTCCACCGCGTCAGGATTGTTTACCAGCTGTCGTGCGAGGAACTCAACGAGCTCCTTCATGGGATGGCTCCGGTGCAGCGGGTCGCATCAGGCGGAGACCGTTGCGGTTTCGGCCCGTTTAATTAGCTTTCTTACCGTGTCGCTCGGCTTAGCGCCAGCCTTGAGCCAGTGCTCCGCCAGGTCCTTTTTGATCGTGACGCGGGGCGGATCGAAGGCCGGATCGTACGTCCCGACCTGAGCGACGAAGCGTCCGTCACGCGGCGAGCGCGAGTCTGCCACCACGATGCGGTAGAAAGGTTTCTTGCGCGCGCCATGCCGGCGCAACCGGATTACAAGTGCCATGCGATTCTCCTGTTACTTATTCTAGCTGCCGAGCCCCAGTCCGCGCATCATCATTTTTCCCGCGCCCATGCGGGTGATTTTCTTCATCATTTTGCGCGTCTGCTCGAACTGTTTGAGAAAACGATTCACGTCCTGCACAGACGTGCCGCTGCCGGTGGCGATTCGCGCGCGCCGGCGCCCGTTGATAATCAGATGGTTGCCGCGCTCCTGCAGCGTCATCGAGTCGATAATCGCCTGGATGCGCTCCAGCTCGCGTTTCGCCTCTTCGGAATCCGCCGCGCCCGCCACTTTTTTGAGCCCGGGGATCATTCCCATCAGATCGCCAAGCGATCCCATCTTCTTGATCGCCTTGATCTGCTCGGCGAAGTCCGTGATTGTGAATTCGTTCTTCTTGAACTTGCGCTCGAGCTCCTTGGCCTTGGTCTGATCGTAGTTCTGCTGCGCCTTTTCGATCAGCGTCAGCACATCGCCCATCCCGAGGATGCGCGAGGTCAGCCGGTCCGGATAGAAAATCTCGAACGCGTCGAGTTTCTCGCCCGTGGCCGCAAACAGAATCGGCGCCCCGGTTATAGTCCGCACCGAAAGCGCCGCGCCGCCCCGAGCGTCGGAGTCGAGCTTGGTCAGAATCACGCCCGAAATTCCCAACCGCTCGTGAAATCCAGCCGCCACGTTGGCGGCTTCCTGCCCGGTCATCGCGTCGGCGACGAATATGATGTGATGCGGGTTCAGCGCGGCCTTCAGGCGCACCAGCTCATCCATCAGCTCTTCGTCGATCTGCAAGCGGCCGGCGGTGTCGATAAGCACCGCGTCATGCCCGCCCGTCTCGGCCCGGGCCAGCGCGCGCGACGCGATCTCGATCGGATTCTGATCTTCGCGGCTCTCGACGACTGGAATTTGCGCCTGCGCGCCGAGCACGCGCAATTGCTCCATCGCGGCCGGGCGATAAACGTCGGTGGACGCCAAAATCGGATGGCGCTTGCGTTCCGACTTGAGCCACAGCGCGAGCTTCGCAATCGAAGTCGTCTTGCCCGAGCCCTGCAGGCCCACCACCATGATCTTGACGGGCGGCTTGACCTTCAGATCGAGCTCGCGCGCCGAACCGCCCATCGCGTTTTGCAGCTCGGTCGCGACGAACTTGATTAGATGCTGCTCGGGCGTGAGCGAGCGGAGCACTTCCTCGCCGAGCGCCTTGGTCTTGACGTGCTCGATAAAATCGCGAACGACCTTGATATTGACGTCGGCTTCGAGCAGCGCGAGCCGGACTTCGCGCAGCGCATCCTCGATATTGCGCTCGGTGATGCGCCCGTGGCCCTTGAGTTTTCTGAAGACCCCTTCCAGGCGGTCGCTGAGCGTGTCAAACATGGGTAAAAATTCAGTTGCGGCAGGTCGAGGTAAGCGGCTCCGGCCCAGTCGGTTTGTTTCTGTAGTCTAGCAAACCGTCAAGGCTAGGGCACGCTCCGGCGGCTGTCAATGCGGCAGCACGGCTACTTCCTGCGGCGGGCCTTCGGCGGCGGGTTGTACACGTGCAGAAACGAAAATGCGGCGATTGTCAGCGCATGCATGACCTTGCCCGACGCGATCAGGCCGCGTATTTCGCGCATCGGCACCAGCACGACCTCGGTCTCTTCGTCGCCGATCGATACCACCCTTTCGACTTGGCGCACCTTGTCTGCAAGAAACGAGAAACAGATGTTGCCCTGGATTGCGGGATTCGGATGCACCTTGCCAAGTTCCACGATCGTGTCCGAATCGAACCCCGTCTCCTCGATCATCTCGCGCCGCGCGGCATGCATCGGCGACGGATCCTCGGGATCGACCATCCCGCCGGGCACCTCGAGCGTGAACTCGGAGATGCCGTGACGCCATTGGCGAATCATCACGACATCGCCACTGTTCGCGATCGGAATGATATTCACCCAGTTGGGCGCGTCGAGAATGAAGAAGTCGCGTTCGCCGCGCCGCGAATGCGTCGAGCGCCGTCGATGGAGATCGAAAATCGGCGTCCGGTAGGCGATGTCGCTCTTGAGCGTCCTCCACCTGCGCGGCTTCATCAGAAAATTCCGCCTGCGCGACCTTGGCTTAGAACAATCGCGCGTATTCGATCGCCGGGCATCGATCCATCACCACCGTCATCCCGGCTTGATCCGCGCGGCGGGCCGCGTCGAGGTTGACTACGCCGAGCTGACACCACAGCACGCGCGCACCTTTGGCGATCGCGTCTTCGACGATTTCCGGCACGAACTCCGATCGCCGAAACACGTCCACGATCTCAATCGGCTCGGGAATCGACACCAGATCGGGATAGCACTTCTCTCCGAGAGCGCCGCGCAGCGCATCGGCGCCGAGCTGCGGATTGACCGGAATTACCTTGAAACCGCGGCTTTTGAGCAATTTTGCAATTCGAAGCGAGTCGCGCGCCGGATTGTCGGAGCATCCCACGACCGCGACCGTGGCTGGCCGCGCTAAAATCGCGCGAATCTCGGCGTCCGGCGGATTTCTGAATTCCATGGTCATTATGATCCCGCTGATCCCGCGCGACGCGGTCCCGCGCTAACGATGAAACAGGCGTTCGATGATCGTCGGAACGAGCCGATGAATCTCCTCACGGCATTCGGCGAATACGAGATCCCCCTTTTCGTAGGGGTCGTCGATATCGCCTGCCTCACCCGCGAACGAACGCAGCGTGAACACCGGCCGCCCCGCCGCGCCGGGAAATCGCTCGACCAACTCGCGCGCCTGCTGCTCGGTCATCGCGATGATGAGATCGGTCTGCTCGAGCATCTCGGGATGCCGTTTCAGGTCGGTTGAAGTCGCTTGGTCTCCGATATCGATACCGACATCGCGCAGCGCCATCCGCGTATCGAGCGAAACCAACGCCCCGTCGCGGGCGTAGGGAGCGATTCCCGCCGATGTGATCGTGATCCGATGGTCGAAGCCGAGCGCGTCGAGTTCGCGTCGCAGGATATGCTCGGCCATCACGCTGCGCGCGGTGTTGGCGGCGCAAATGAACAGGATGTAACGAAAGCGCGGCTCGCGACGAGCCGCGCTCCTCGGTTTCGTCTCAGCCGTCAAAAATCTACGCGCCCCCGCCCATCACCTCGCCCATGCTCTCTTTCTTGGTCACACCCTTGGCGAGCTCTTCCTTGAGCTTGGCGCCTAGTTCCGCCGGCTCCCACATCGAGCCCTTCTTCGAGACCTTGGCGCCGGTATGCCATCCGCGCATCAGCCACACGTTGCCCATGCCGACGCGGAACACTTCGCCGTGAACGTCTTTGGCGTCGTCGCTGGCCAGCCACACGACTATCGGCGCCACGTGAGCGGGCGTGAACGCATCCCATTCTCCCGGCTTCTGCGCCATGCCGGCGGCGGTCTGCGGAGTCGCGTCGACGGTAAGCCGCGAGCGCGCTATCGGCGCGATCGCATTTGCGGTGACGCCGTAGCGGCTCATCTCGCGATCCACGATTATCGCCATCGCGGCGACCGCCGCCTTTGCCGATCCGTAGTTGCTCTGTCCCGCGTTGCCCAGGATGCCCGAGTCGGAGCTGGTGTTGATGAGCCGGCCATTGAGCACGTTGCCGGCCTTGTGCTGTTCGCGCCAGTAGGCGGTCGCATGGCGGGCGACGTTGAACGAGCCTTTCAGATGGACCGAAACGACCGCGTCCCAGTCTTCTTCGCTCATGTTGAACATCATGCGGTCGCGCAGGATGCCTGCGTTGTTGACGACGATGTTGAGCTTGCCGAAGTTGTCGATCGCGCAATCGAGGATCCGCTTGGCGGCCTTGAAGTCGGTCACGCTCTCGAAGTTGGCGACTGCCTCGCCGCCGGCGGAGCGGATTTCCTTGACCACGTCCTCGGCCGGGGAACGCGACTGCCCTGTCCCGTCGAAGTGGCCGCCGAGATCGTTGACGACGACCTTGGCCCCATGCTTGGCCAGCAACAACGCCTCTTCGCGCCCGATGCCGCGGCCGGCGCCGGTAATCACTGCAACTTTGCCTGTTAATAGTGCCATCTTCCTAATTCCTCTTCTCTTTCTCGCTGGGATTTGGAGCTTGTTGGGCGATTTCGCCCGGTCCTTCTACATCAAAGTCTTCTTTGGGTTCCATCATGGATTCGTCCAGATGCGCGGGCAGCTCGTAGATAAGGTCGATTGTCATCTTCGACTTATCCTGGTCGCTCGGGAACAGCATGATGCTGCCGGGACTCCCGTTGTAGTGGAAATCGCACGACCAGATTTTGCGCGCCGGCATGATCAGCGACGAGGTGATGTGAAAGTCGTTCTTCTTCAGCTCGTCCTTGTAAAACGCAACCATCTGGGGCATCTGCGCGTCGGCGCTGAACAGAATCTCGCGCATCGCACCCTTGGGTTTGCGGACGTGTTCGATCTTGGCGCCCGGATATATCGGCATCGACTTGTACAGATCCGGTGGCAACGCCTGGCTGGGCTCGTCGGGCGCGGTCATCGAGGCTTGCACGGCAGGGGGTGCGACGGGAGCGGCTACCGGCGCGGTTTTGCAAGCCATGAATCCGAACATGCACGTGGCAGCTAGCGCAGCCCGCCTGAACAAAACAGGCCGATGCACCGTCTTAATCAATGGTGAGTTCAGATTTCTCAAAAGCGTCAATCGACCAATAAAACAACGACCGCGTTCGCGGTCAGCCTACGGCGTGTTCTGGCAAGTTTCTGGATAGACGTGAGGGGCCAAGAAGTCAAGGCAAAAAGATACTTCGCGGTGTCGCGAGCGACCAGTTTACGGTAGTCGCCAGCATGGCCAATGGCGTAGAGTAAACGGGATGCGGACCCGATGATCGAGCGTGGTGTGAGCGTTTGCGCGAACGTGGGATTCGCTCATTTGCAATCGCAGGCGAATTGGTCAATATTGGTCAATTATTTTTAGGTTCGCGCGCGGCGACTCTTGACAAATACTGTCTATTGTTGCATTCAAACTTTTCGCGCCATCACAGACGACTTGACCGGCGGGTGAGAGCCCAATCTGTGAAAAATAGGGTTCGCGACCGGTTCAAGGGAGAACCGCAAAGGCAGTTACGCAACAGTTCGAGCGGGGCCAGAGTTTCGCCGCTCAGATCTATTTCAAACTCGAGAGGATTAAGAGATGCAAAGCAACTTCGGTATTTTGTCGATGATTCAGCAGGGCTACTATGCAACGTATCCCCTGCTGTTCATTTCGGTAGTCTGTCTGGCGATAATTTTTGAACGCGTATGGGCGCTGTGGGGTGTCGGACCCAAGACGGCGAAGCTGGCTGATTCGCTGATTCCGCAGCTGCGGCAGGGCAAGTTCAACGAAGCGTTGCAGGCCACGCAGGCGCGCGCCACGGCGGCCGAGCGCATCTATCACACCCTCATCTCGGGTTCGCAGACGATGGACAGGGATCATCTGCTCGAGCTCGACGACGAGCGCCGTTACCAGGAAGGCCTCGAGTTCAAGCGCTACATCTGGGTGCTCGCGACCGCGGGCGCATCGGCTCCGTTCATTGGGCTGTTCGGCACGGTCGTTGGTATCCTCCGGGCGTTCCAATCGATGGCAATCATGGGCACCGGCGGTTTCTCGGTCGTCGCAGCCGGTATTTCGGAAGCGTTGATTTCGACGGCGCTTGGACTCGCTGTCGCGATCGTCGCGGTTATCTTCTACAACTATTTCTCGGTCAAGATTGAGAACATCAGCGCCATCCAGCACATCAACGACGACCGCCTGATCGACGCCACACTCCAGGGGAGACAAGCGCGTGGCAATTAGCGGACCCCATGGTGGCGCTGGTGGCGGCGTTTTCGCCGACATCAATATCACGCCGCTGACCGATATCTTCCTGGTTCTGCTGATCATCTTCATGGTCACGACTTCTGTCACGATCGAATCTGCCGCCCACGTCGATCTGCCCAACGCGACCAATACCGCGCCGGAGAACAAGGGCGTCATCGTGACATATACCGCCCAGCACGAGTTGTTCGTGAACTCGAAGGACGTTCCCGAGCGTGAACTCCGCTCGAGCCTGAGCGAGGCGCTGGGCAAAGTGGACCAGAAGATCGTCGTGTTCCAGGGTGATCGCAAAGTGCTGCTCGGCGACATGGTGCGAATCCTGAATATCGCCAAGGCCGCCGGCGCCGAACAAATTGCAATCGCGGCCAAGCGGGTCACCGGTGCGCAACTAGCCAACTCCTCAGGTGGTGGAGGTTGATCGGGCCGGCCCCGGTGGCTGACCTGAGCATCGATACCCGCAGAGGTATTTGCCCATGGCAATGAGTAGTAACAAAGGCGGCGGGGTGTTCTCCGATATCAACATCACCCCGTTGACCGATATCTTTCTCGTCCTGCTGATCATCTTTATGGTGACGACTGCGGTGACAATTGAATCCGCGGCCCACGTCGATTTGCCCAAAGCTGAAGCTCAGACCAACCCCAACGAAAAGCCCAAGGGCATTATCGTGACGTACACCGCCGACCATCTGATCTATTTGGGCGACAAGCAGGTCACCGAGCCCGAGTTGGTGCTCCAGCTTCATGACGCGCTTGCGAATTCGACCGACAAAATTGTGATTTTCCAGGGCGACCCAAAGGTTATACTTGGTGATATGGTTCGTATTCTGGATATGGCCAAGTCGGCCGGCGCGGAAGCTATCGCTATCGCCGTGTCTTCTCTCCCTCCCGGGGGCGCCTCTGCCAGAGCGCCGGGAGGCGGAGCGTAGGAATTTGATTTTCGGACGGTTCACGCGTCGCCGCGACGATCGCGCGGCTTTAAGTCTAGTGAATGAGGATCTCGGCCTCGGCCGCGCCAAGCGTAGCCCAAGCGGGGAGCACGTTTTTATATGATCGCAGCAATAATTATTTTGCTTGTCCTCTCGACGTTCGTCGTCGCTTTCATCTTCTACCGCATTATCGGCAAACGAGAGCTTGAGGCCGAGGCGCGCCGCGAAGAAGACGAAGCTGACGCGACCCGTCTTCAGAAGATGAAAGATGCGCTCGGACTGCTGATCGGCCCCTTTCCGCTGTCGGTCGCCCTTCACGTCCTCGCCCTGCTCTTCCTGATCATCACGGTGCACGAGCAGCGCGGGCGCGAGTTGATCATGGTGAACCTCGAAGCGGGCGGCGGCGGCGGTGGCGGCAACGAGATGCAGGATCTCGACATGCCCGAAGTGCCGATGCCCGACACGGCGCCGCAGCAGATGGAGCAGCCGACCGCGGTCGACACCTCGCAGGCGGTTGGACTGGCCAATGACTACGTGCGCGCAGCCGGCGGCGGCGGCATCGGGATTGGCCGTGGCGGCGGCATGGGCTCGGGCTACGGTCACGGCATCGGCTCGGGCTTCGGCGGGTTCATCGGTGAGCTTAGGCGCAAGGGACTGGACGTGGTGCTGGTCATTGACGGGACCGGCTCGATGAAACTGATCATCGACGACGTCAAGGCCAAGATGCAGCAGTTGGTGCAGTCGATTCACCGGCTGGTGCCGATCGCGCGAATCGGAATAATCGTGTTCGGCGGCAAGGGCGAGAAGAGGAATATCCAGCCGCTGACGCTGTCACCGCAAAAGCTCAGCGACTTCCTCAATGGCATTCAGGCGATGGGTGGCGGCGAGTGGGAAGAGGATACGTTTGGCGCGTGCGAGACGGCGATGGACAAGATGGACTGGAAGCCCTATGCAAAAAAGGTGGTGGTGCTGGTCGGCGATTCTCCCCCGCACAAGGAGGACTTCGCGCCGCTGCTCGCGCTGATCCGGCAGTTCAAATCCAACAACGGCACCTTCAACACGGTGGACGTGGCGGCCGAGGAGCACGAGCGCTTCGAGCGCGAGTTCTGGCTCAAGGTGCATCGCGAGGAGCCGCCGAAAATCTCGCCGTTGCCGGAGTTCTACCGGCAGACGCAGGCGGCGTACAAAGTGCTGGCTACGGCAGGTGGCGGCTCGATGAAATCGCTGACCAAGGACGCGCACATCAATCAGCAGGTGCTGATCCTGGCCTTCGGCGAGCAATGGCAGTCGCAGGTCGCGTCGTTCGGCCGCGGGCTCAACAGTCCCAGCCCGTAAATATTTGCGCCCGGTCAATCGTCCACTATGATGGTGGCCGGGATGCCATGAAAAATCTCAAGATGTTCAGCGCGGTCGCCCTTGCGGCCGCGCTTTCGTTTTCGCTGGATGCCTCGCGTGCATATGCGATGGACTTGCAGCACGCACGCGCGCAAAAAGACCTCTCGCCTGCCCTCCAGCAGTCGCTCCAGGATAAACTTTCCGATGTCGTCGCGCCTTACTTTGCCGAGCAGGATGAAAAAAAGGCCGAGGGCCGGCAGTACATCGATTTGCAGCAAAAGTTCGAGTACCTGCCGACCTACGGCCCGCATAATCATCTCGTTGTGAGCTGCAAGCTCGGCGGCGTCGAGTACGACCCTGCCAAGCCGGGAACAGCCAAGGGCCTCGCCACCGGCAAGCTCAAGTACCTGGTCTTCACCTACGCGCTCGACGGAAAGCAATGGGTCTCCGTCGCGAAGCCCAAGTGGGAATCGCAGGATCTCGGCGTCGCGGGCGCCAGGCAAATGAACCAGAACCTCGCTCGCGGCGAGCAGCGCAAGGCTGCGATGGAAAAGGCCGCCCGGACCCGCGCCGCCGCCTCCGCCGCCGCAGCAGCCGCGCAGAAGGCCGCCGACCGCTCCGGCCAATAGCGGTCTTAAATCCTGCCTATCTTCCCGACGCGGCGGCGCGCTCGACGGCGTTGTTCTGCACCCGGCTATGGAAGCGGCCATAACTGAAGTAGATGACCAGCCCGATCCCCAGCCATACTAGCAGGCGGTACCACGTCGCCTCTCTCAGGCTGGCCATCAGGTACAGGCAGAAGAACGCGCCGAGAATGGGAACCAGAGGAACCAGCGGCGTGCGAAACGGTCGGCGCAGCTGCGGCTCTGAGTTGCGGAGAATCCAGACTCCGATGCACACCAGCACGAAGGCGAAGAGCGTGCCGATGCTGGTCATTTCCCCCAGTTCGTCAATCGGCAGAAACGCCGCGGCGATACCGACTGCGATTCCCGTCAAGGTCGTCGGAATATACGGCGTGCGATATTTCGGATGTATCTTGCTGAACGCGGGCGGCAGTAATCCGTCGCGCGATACTGCAAAAAAAACTCGCGACTGTCCAAGCATCAGCACCAACAACACGGAGGTCAATCCGGCGACGGCACCCAGCGAGATTAGCCCCGAAATGGCATGCATCCCCCTCTCCAGAAATGCGGACGCGAGCGGCGCCGTAATGTCGATACCCTTGGCAGGCACCATACCGGTCAGGACTCCGGCGACCAGGATATACAGCACAGTACACACCAACAGCGAACCGAGGATGCCGAGCGGCAGGTCGCGCTTCGGATCGATGACTTCCTCGGCCGCCGTCGAGACCGCATCGAATCCAATATATGCGAAGAATATAACACCGGCGCCGCGCATAACGCCGCTCCACCCCATCGGCGCAAACGGACTCCAGTTGGCGGGCTTCACGAAAAACGCGCCGACCACGATCACAGCCCCGATGACGAACAACTTGAGCCCGACGATTATCGAGTTCAGCCGCGCGCTCTCTGAAATGCCGATGTAGAGCACGTAGCTGATCAACAACACGATAACCAACGCAGGCAGATTCATGATCGCCCCGGGTGTCGAAAACGGCGCGTGAGTCCATGCGCGTGGAAGTTCTATGCCGAGACCTTTCAGCAGGATCGCCAGGTATCCCGACCAGCCGGAGGCAACGGTGGCAGCGCCAACGGCGTACTCGAGCACCAGGTCCCAGCCGATGATCCATGCGACCAGCTCGCCCATCGTGGCGTACGAATATGAATACGCGCTGCCCGCCACCGGGATCATCGCCGCGAACTCCGCGTAGCACAGCGCCGCCATCGCGCACGCGAATCCCGACACCACGAACGAGACAACGATCGCGGGGCCGGCGTCTCTTGCCGCGGCGACGCCGGTCAGCACGAAAATTCCCGCACCGACGATCGCACCGATCCCGAGCAGCGTGAGATCGAGCGCTCCCAGAGCCCGTTTGAGGCCGCCCGAGCGCGACTCGGCTTCCGCCATCAAGGCCGCCGCCGGCTTGCGCCGGAATAGTTGCGCCCGAAGCCCGGTGCCGTTCATCCCGACTCCTAATCTAACGACTGCCCGGAGATTGCGGCGGCGCGTTTCGCAAGCTTTGCGATCGGACACGCGCCGCTTTCACCACGCCTGGTATCCGCCGTCCACCGAAATTACCGAACCCGTAACGTAGCTTGAAGCCGCGCTGGCAAGGAAGATCACCGCGCCGCGAATCTCATGCGGGAGCCCCAGCCGCTTCATCGGCGTAAACGCCTCCATCCGTTCCTTGTTCGCGGGCTTCGCGATTCCGCCTTCGGTGGCCTCGGTGGGAATCCATCCCGGCGCGATTGCGTTGACCAGAATTCCATAGCCGGCCCATTCGACCGCCAGCTGACGCGTCAAATTCGCCAACGCCGCCTTGGTCGCCGCGTATGCCGACAGCCGGTACACCGAACTCGCCACCGACGCATAGATCGAAACCATGTTGATGATTCGGCCCGGTTGGCCGGTCTCGATGAGCCGGCGCGCGACGCGCTGTGCGAGCATCATCGGCGCGGTCAGATTCACAGCGATCGCTTCGTCCCACGCATCGCGCTTGAAATTCTCGGCGCGCCCCGTCGGCGACACGCCCGCGTTGTTCACCAGGATGTCCACGTCGCCAAGCGCGGCCGACGTCTCGGCCATCACGCGATCGAGGTCGTCCTCGCGCGTCACGTCGGCGCCGATTCCGATCGCCTTGACGCCGTGCGTCTTCGCGAGCTCGGCCGCAATTCGCATGACGCGACCCTTGCGCCGCGCGACCAGAGCAACGTCGGCGCCCGCAATCGCCAGCGCCCTTGCGCATTCCACTCCCAACCCGGACGACGCGCCGGTTACCAGTCCGCGACGCCCGCGCAGAGAGAACAGCGAATCGAGCGAATCCATCTCGTGATTTCCCATGCGCGCGATCGAAGGATTCAGTCGCCGAAGACTTCGCCGGCGGCTTGTGCGGCCGCTGCGACCGCTCGATCGACATCGGCGCGCGAAATCCCATGATGCGTCACGGCGCGGAAAGACGTCGCCTCGCGCGGCGATATCAGCACCCCCCGCTGTTGCATCGCCGCCGCGAAACGCCGCGATGCGTCCGCGTCGCCGTCCACGTCGAATACGACCATGTTGGTCCGATTCTCAACCGGACGGACGTTCAGTCCCGCGACCAGCGCAAATCCCTGCGCCAGCGCGCGCGCATTCTGATGATCCTCGGCCAGCCGATCGACCATCGTGGTCAGCGCGACGATTCCCACCACCGCGATTATTCCCGCTTGCCGCATTCCTCCCCCCAGCACTTTGCGGGTCCGACGCGCACCGGCGATAAATTCGCGGCTCCCGCACAGAATCGAGCCCACCGGACATCCAAGCCCCTTCGACAGGCAAAACGATACCGTATCCGCGACGCTCGCGATTTCCCTGGGTGTCGTTTCCAGCGCCAGCGCCGCGTTGAAGATTCGCGCGCCGTCAAGATGAAGCCGGATTTTTCGGCGATGCGCCGCGTCGGAAACTTCCGCCATGTGCGATAGCTTGATCGGCGCGCCGCCGCATCGGTTGTGAGTGTTCTCGATGACGACCAGCGCCGGCTGCGCGAAATGATCGTCCGCCGGCGTCCCAAGCTCGCGCGCGAGATCGTCCGCGTCGAGCTCGCCGTCGTCGGTGTTGGCAACCGCGGTCAGCACGATGCCTCCCAGAGCCGACGCGCCGCCCGCCTCGTAAAGATTGGTGTGCGACTCCGAGCCGACGATCGCCTTGCTCCCGCGCGCGCAATGCGTCAGCATCGCGGCCAGATTGCCCATCGTGCCGCTCGGCACGAGCAACGCCGCCTCTTTCCCCATCATCGACGCCGCCATCGCTTCGAGCCGGTTCACGCTCGGGTCTTCGCCGTAAACGTCGTCACCCAGCTCGGCGCGCGCGATCGCCTCGCGCATCTCGGGCGTCGGCAACGTAACCGTGTCGCTGCGCAGATCGATCAAGACGCGATGCCCGGCGCGCGTGCCCTACTGCCCCGGAGGATAGAGCGTGGTGAAGTTGCCGCTGCTCGTATCGACGACCTCCACGGCGTTTTCCGTGGTGTCGGAGAAGTACAGCTGCTTGCCGTCGCTGGCGAGCGTGCAGCCCGAACCGATATGGCCGTTGACCAGCGTCAGTTTGGTTACAGTGTTGGCGGTGAGATCGATCTTGCGAATCGAATGATTGTCGGCGTCCAGCACGTAGAGCATCGTTCCGTCGGTGCATATCGCGCCGGGATTGTTGAACTGCGCTTGCAGCGCGGGACCGTCTTTGTCCCCTTCCTCGCCGGTGCCCGCAATCGTGCTGGTCTGCAGCGTCGAGATATCGATCTTGCGGATCACGTCATTGCCGGTATCCGCGACGTAGATGGCTTTTTTGTCCACCGCGACTCCGCGCGGGCCGCTGAACTGTGACTTGTCCTGATTTCCCTCGGTCTTGCCCGGCGTGCCCGGCTGTCCCGCGATCGTCTTGACCTTCATGTCGGCAAGCGTGATGCGCCGGATCGAGCTGTTGCCGCTGTCGGCTACGTACAGCGAGACGCCGTCGGTCGCGATCTGCGTGGGCAGGTTGAAGTGCGCCGCCGAGCCGGTGCCGTCTTCGGTGCCCGAGATATTAGCCGTCCCCGCAATCGTGGTGACCGTCCCGCTGCCGACATTGATCTTGCGGATGTCGGAATTGTTGGTGTCGCAAAGATAGAGATCCTGCCCGGAGATCGTCATTCCGTCCGGGCTGTTGAAGCGCGCCGAATCGCCAGCGCCGTCGTTGCTGCCTTGCTGGAAAAGTTTGCCGGCAACGATTCGGAGCGATTTCGACGCCGCATCGATTGCCTCGATCGTATTGTTGCGGCTGTTCGAAACGTAAATCGCGCGGCCGTCGGTCGCCAGCCCGGCCGGAAAATCCAGCCTCGGTCCTGACTGTGCCTGGAGCCCTTGCAGCTCTTGCGCCATGGCGGATGCGCCCACGCCGAGCATCGTGAGCATCGCGGCCGAAACCGAAACCAGAATCACCTTGAAGTAAGCTGCGGAGACTCTCATTTACGCGACCTCGCTAAATTTGTTGCCCGCTGTCCATTCACGTCGATAATTATATATTTGACTCTAGACTTTTCTTCATGTCGTTCAACTCCTTTCGCACCCCCCTCCCAGCCCCCGCGCTGGAAGATAAAAACTGAGCCGTCATTTTGGCGGCTTTACTCGATCGGCCAGTTGGGAATGGCAGCGTCGATCTCGGCCATGAGGTGAATCGTCTCCTGAATGGCCGTGACGACTTTGGAGTAGTGCTCCAGGTCCGCATAGATCAGCTTGCGACCCCCGCGGTCCTTGAGCCACTTCTCGCAGACCTGATAGCCGCCGATATGGAAATTCCAGACTTCGGGCGGGACGCCTTCGAAGTATTGGCCGTCGCTCGGGGTTTGCTGCTTTGAACCGTTGATATACACGCGGCCTGCTTTCAGCGGAGTGCCGGTCCCCAACTCCGGCTCTCCAGGTGCTAGATACCTCGGGAAGCCCTTTTCGACAAGATTAGACCCGTTGACGGGGTAGCGGGCAATTGGTTTTTCGAGCTGGCGTGCTCCGAGCAAATGCAAGGCGACAAGCTTCCCGCCCAGACCGCACAGAGAGCGGAAAAGGTTCACATCTGAAGTGAGCGGTACGCGGGGGAAATCGCTCTTGAGAAATTCCGCATAGCGGACGCGGTAGGTGGGAGAGTGGAAAACCGCGTAAATGTAATCAAAAACATCTTCCGGCCCAAAGGTCTTTTTCAAATCGCCTTTGCCGTCCAGCGCAAATGAAAATCTGAGCCTCTTTTCGAGGTCCGCAACAAACTTGGGGTTTAAGTTCGGCTTCCGCCCGCCTTTGCCAGGGAGCCACGGCGATGCTTGAACGTCTAGCTCGGCCTGTCCCTTTTTATTGTGCTCGGAATCAGGGTATAGAAACAGCGGGAACACTGAAGAGCCATCATAGGCGGCGACAATCTTATGCTGTCCGCAAATCCTATCCACAGCGAGAGTGGCGAATGGCTCACGGGTCTGGCGGGTTGTAACAAGCGAAAGGTTTTCACGGCCAATAAAATGAGAATTCAGCTCTGGCCGGGGCCGGTCCAGAATCTCTGAATGACAAAGTAGAAAGCGATAATCGAAGGGCCGATATAGACACGAAACAGCAAACGTGTGTGGGGATTTCGCCCGCCTGAGAGAAACCCGTGCCCTTGTCAGATTGAAGTCCGATGTATCGTAGAGACCGTATTTGATTCTCAACTCCTCATCGGTTTCCTGCTTTGAAATCAAATCGTCTATACGCTTTTCTAGTTCCGCTTTATCGAACGCAACTGCAAAGTCGTCGCGGTGTGAGTTTAGCGCAATCGCATTGAGAGGCATTATATCCGTGGCTTTCCATCCGCGCTCATATTCTGCTCTCAGCCTCGTTTCTTGCGGTATGAAGAGGTAACTAGGCGGCTGCGGGTCAAGCTCCTCCCAATTCGTTGTTTTTACATCTGCTTCAAAAAGCGTCTTATATTTGGCTTCTCGCCGTCCCCAAAGGTCCGCGTGAAAAACCTTGGCCGGGCTGGGCTCATTGGGCTTTTTGATGAAGATTCCGAGAGTGACTCCTTGCTGAATATCGAAGACATTTTCATCTTTTGAGCCGTCCGGCGCGGTTTCTTTCTTCTTGCTGCTGCCATGCAAATCCAGGATGTATATTCCTGTGAAAGCGTTCATAAGCTGCTGGCGCATTCCCCGGAACGTGGGATTGTCCAGGTAACCGTTATTGGTGATAAACGCTAGAATCCCCGCGCCGGTCCGCTCAATCCGCCACTGGCCCCAGCGGATGAATTTCACATAGTCATCCTGGAGCCACTTGGGGTTTTTCTCGCCTAATGGCTGCCCGTCCACGGAGTGGTAATCCTCAATAAGCTGGCCGATAAAAGTCCGCACCCTCTTGCCTTTTTTAATTTCCCAACTTCGATTTGCGGAGTGCCCTGAATACGGCGGGTTTCCGACAACGGCGAGTATGGGCAACTCCCGCTTGATGCGAACGGTTGCATTGGCTTCTTCTGTCAATCTCCGGAGAAAGCCAAACTCCATTTGGGCTCGCCATTCTGCCTCTTCCAATGTGTTCGTGAGGAAAACTCCGAGCCGCTCATCCCCGGAAAAGTCATAAGCCCACTTCTCACGTTGCGCTGGCGGTAAGTCTTGCCCCGCAAGTTGCATCCCCAGCTTGAAATGAGCGACGGCATATGGGGCCATCAGCAATTCAAAACCGAAGATGCGGGGCAGCAGGTGATTCCGCACATAGCCGGGCCACATGCCCGCGTTTCCTTGACGAATAAAGTCGGTGCGAATTTGGTCAACCACTGAATAGAGAAACGTTCCGGTCCCACAGGCGGGGTCAAGAATTAGGACGCGCGGAGATGTGACTTTGACTCTCTTGGCCTTTCCGCCGTTCTTTTCTTCTCTCTCGTATTCAACCGTCGTCCTGTCCGCGAGTCCGCTCGGGCATCCGAAATGCGTCTTCAAGAGATGGTCCACGGACCGAACGATGTAAGAAACCACAGGTTCCGGCGTGTAATAGACTCCGCGCGATTCGCGCAACTTTGGGTCGTAGGCGGCAAGAAAAGTTTCGTAAAAGTGGACTACGGGGTCTTGCCGCGCCGTCCGCTTGCCGAAGTCTGCAAGCACGGCGTCGATGTCAGTGTCGGCCAGGAGTTGGGCCAGGTCATCCACAAAGCCCACGAAAGGCTCATCGTCAAGAGCCGTGCCAGTGACGGTTTCAAAGAGCTGCCGAAGGAAGGGGTTGGTTTTCGGAATCTCCGATGCGGCCCCCAATCGCTTGAATGAACCTGCTGGCCCTCGATGATTGCAACGCGCCGCAAACAGGCCGTAAGCGAGGGTTTGGGCGAACATATCCGCAAATTGAGGGATGGGCAAGTCAGGGATGAGAGCCTCTTCAAAAGCCCTATGCAAATCCCGCAGAGTG
This sequence comes from Binatus soli (SeqCode), assembly GCF_050015535.1. Taxonomy (NCBI): domain Bacteria; phylum Candidatus Binatota; class Binatia (SeqCode); order Binatales (SeqCode); family Binataceae (SeqCode); genus Binatus (SeqCode); species Binatus soli (SeqCode). Next base: position 144,170 of record NZ_JBEKBF010000005.1, read on the forward strand.
GCGGAAGCCGATTGCTTTTCAAAGGCCGCTACATTCATGTCGCGAATGAAATGCGTTAGCCGGGCCATGCGAAGGGCTAGGGTCTTCGGGTCGTTGATGGGTTCTGCCTTTTGGGAGAGAAACTCAGTCAACAGATCGGAAACGGCTTTTGCCCCGTCCTTTTCCGGGACAAGCTTCCCGCCTTTGGAAACGCGGGCGATCCTAGCCGATTGCCGACGGTTTCCGCCAATGTACCATCGAAATTCCAGGTAGTCGGTGAGAATCAGATTGGGCAGTGCGGGAAGATACCGCTTCATCTGGTCGGACCGCTCGATTTCATCGAGGGCTTTGCCTACGTCTTTGGCTTCAATGTAGCCGAGCGTTACCGGGCCGTGATGTGCCTTGCGGGAAACTACAAAGTCGGGAGCGCCGCATTCGACGCGCTTCGGCTCGTTTGTGGCCGTCACCCCCTTGGCGAGAGCTTCAATAAGGGTCTTGAGTGCAGGGCGATGGGTGTGCTCGGTCGAATTTCCCGCTTGCAGGGCTTTTTCGATTTGCCGACGGTAAACGTCAATGGGGGCTGTATCCAATTACGCCCCCGCTTCCCTCTTGGGATCTATCTTCTTGCCGCGAGGACGATAGGCGACCACTACACCGATCGTCTTGTTTAATGCCCCCAGCTCTTTCACGCCGTTAACTCCGTGTAGGTAATGCGCGACCCAAAAGAAGCCGTTAAAAGGGAGTCAAGTATATAATTCCCTTCACGTCGATTCGGGAATCCTGCCGCAACTTATGGAAAGATCGCCTTTACCACTTCGTCGATCGCGCGTTTGCTGTCGGCTTCGTCGGTCAGCGACCATGTGACCGCGACGGTCGCGGCGCGCCGTGGCGCAATTCCCTGCCGGATCAGCTCCCCGGCGTAGATCAACAGGCGCGTCGAAACGCCCTCCTCCAATCCCGACGCCTTCAGATGACGCACCTTCTCGCCCAGCACCGCGAGCTGCAGCGCGATATCCTGCTCGACTCCCGCCTCGTGCGCGATAATCTCGACTTCCTTGTCCGCCGGCGGATACGTGAACTCGATCGTCACGAAGCGCTGGCGCGTCGAATGCTTTAGGTTTTTCTGGATGCTCTGGTAGCCGGGATTGTACGAAATCACCAGCAGAAATCCGTTGTGCGCCTCGATCGTCTCGCCGCGCTTTTCGATCGGCAGAATCCGCCGGTGATCCGACAGCGGATGAATCAGCACCGTCGTGTCCTTGCGCGCTTCCACCACTTCATCCAGGTAGCAAATCGCGCCGCGCCGCACCGCTTGCGTCAGCGGACCGTCAACCCACACCGTCTCGTCGGCCTGGATCAGGAAGCGGCCCACCAGGTCGCTGCCCGTCAGATCCTCGTGGCACGCAACGGTTATCAGCTCATTGGGACCGTCGGGCAGCGAGGCCAGCTGATGCGCCATGTGCTCGACGAAACGCGTCTTGCCGCACCCTGTCGGTCCTTTGAGCAGCACGGGCAGGCGGGCTTTGTACGCGGCGGTGAAGATTTCCACTTCGTCGCCAATCGGCAGGTAAAACGGCGCCGCAGCCGGATCGAGATGGCGTACCTCGGGTCCTTCGGCCTGCAGCCTGGTGTCGAACTTCTTTAACTCAATCCCCATCGCTTCCTTCTGGGCAGACGATTTGACTCGTCAAGGCGCGATTCTAAGAGACTTTTGCGCATCCATTCAAGGCAAACCTGCGGCCCGAAATGCCCCTTGCGCTCAACAACTCAGGCGCGACGCTGCTGATAGGCCGCCGTGCCGTCGCGGTTGTCCTTGACCTCGTAGCCGCGCCGCTCGATTTCCTTGCGCAGTTCGTCGGCAAGTTGAAAGTCTTTCGCCTTGCGAGCCGCCGTTCGATTGTCGATCAATTGCTGCACGTCCGCTGCGATCAAGCCCGCGTGCGCCGACCTGCGATGCTTTTCCAAGCCGAGCCCCAGCACCGCGTCGAGCGCTCGCAGTGTCGGCCACGCCCGGAAATCCTTGCGCCGGTATGATTCCGCGATCAGTTCCAGAGCCACCGCCAGCGCCTGCGGCGTGTTCAGATCGTTGTTAATCGCGTCGTGAAAACGCTCGTAGTATTCCGCCGCCCATCCCGCCGCCTCAACCCCGTCCGCCGCCGCGTCGTCCGGCACGCTGCGCGCGAACTCCCGAAAATAATCGAGATTGCTCTGCGCCGCACGGATCGCATCGTCGTTGAATGCAATTTCGGAACGGTACTTCGCGCCGTAACAGAAAATCCGAAACGCCTGCGGATCGATCCCCGCCGGCCCAAGATCACTCAGCAGCGGGAACTTGCCCGCACTCTTGCTGATCTTGGTCCCCTCTTTGCCGACCAGGAACGCGTTGTGCACGAAGTACCGCGCGAACGGTTTGTGCGTGGCGCTCTCAGATTGCGCGATCTCGTTCTCGTGATGCACCGGGATGTGATCGATTCCGCCGGTGTGGATGTCGATCGTCTCGCCCAGGTATTTCATCGCCATCGCCGAGCACTCGATATGCCAGCCCGGATAGCCGCGCCCCCACGGACTCTCCCATTGCATCAGATGGTCCGGCTGGTCGAGCACCCACAGCGCGAAATCGTGCGGGCTATGCTTGTCGGCCGAATGCTCGAGGCGCTGCGTGGCGCTCTGCTCGTCGAGGCTTTGGCGCGAGAGCCGCCCGGCCCGGTTGCTCCCACGATACTTCTCGACGTCGAAGTACACGGCGCTTTTCGTGACGTACGCGGATCCCGCGTCGATAATTCTCGCGCTGAGCGCGATCATGTCGCCGATATGATCGGTCGCGCGCGACCACACGTGCGGCGGCTCGAGATTGAGCGCGGCGCAATCGCGCCGGAACTGCTCGAAATAATAGTTCGCGACTTCGAGTGGCGATTTCCCTTGCGCGCGTGCGGTTTTCTCGACTTTGTCCTCGCCGTCGTCCACGTCGCCCGTCATGTGTCCGACGTCCGTCACGTTCATCACGTGGCGTACCCGGTAGCCGTTGAACTCCAGCGCCCTGCGCAGACTGTCCACGAACACGTACGCCCGCAGATTCCCAAGATGCTGCGGCAGATAGACCGTCGGCCCGCATGAATACAGCGTCACCTCCGGCGGCTTGAGCGCCTGGAATTCCTCGACCGCGCGGTTCAGCGAATTGAAAATGTAAAATGGTTTCACGAGTGCGAGCGTTCAGCTTAGCGTGCGCTCGCGATCTCGAACAAGGCGCGGCGTCAATGCTCCGGGACCGCCGGTGTCTTCAGCTTGCCGCGCGCGTCGCGCGCGTATCGCGACGCCGCGATCCGCTTGTACTGCCGATCCGCGAGCCACGCGTACGGCGGGATGTACCACAGGTACGCGAGGTAGCCCCGCAGCCCCCGCTGCCGCCGCAGTATTTCGTTGATCGCCCGCGCGCCGCGGTACACGCGCCCGCTCTCGTCCACCGCGTGCAATTCCTCGAGCAGATTTTCCAGCGTCAACCCGGGAAACTGCGCGCGCACTTCTTCGCGATGAAGATCGAGCGGCTCGATCGCTCCCGAGTTGTCGAATTGCACGATTCCGTCGAGACTCGCGCGGCACATCTCGCACGAGCCGTCGTACAAAATCGCCAGTTTGCCCGGCGCCGCCTTGCCGTTGCCGGTTGCTCGCTCGCCCGCGCTCATCGCGATCGCCTCGCCCCTTGGGGGTCAGCGCCTCGACAATCTCGGATTCGCATTCATCCGGCGCAGCCTCGCGTTCTCGTTGATGATTCGCCATTCGTAACCGTCGAGCAGCGACATCCATCCCGCTTCGACCGTATTCGACGACTTGGCCAGCGTCGTCCACAGCAGTTGGCCGTCGGAAAATTTCTTCACCGATACGACGTCCGCCTCGGTCGAGTCGCCGGTCGCATGCTGGTAGGTTTCGATCACGCGCACCGGCCCGAGGTATGGAAAATATTTCAGCAGCGCCTTGCGCAGCGCCACGTCGAGCGCGTGCACCACGCCGACGCCCGAGGCCGCTTCGGTTTCCTCGACGTTGCCGATTCGGATTACGACCGTCGCATCGACCGTCATCCTGCCTTCGTTGACGTCGTCGATCACGCGCCGCCGCACGATCTCGAACGGCGCCACGTAGTCGCTCGACGCGCGCAGCTTGGCCAGTTCGCGCGACGCCTGCGGCAGTTCCGCTTCGTAAAAGTCTGCCTGACGTTCAGTGCTCATCGGGCTTACCCGCAATTTCCGGTGATGCTTCCAGTTTGATTATCATCAGCGGCACCGCGGCTTTCAAGGACGAATGGACTTGCCATAATGGTTGACTCGTGACCCCTGCTTTCGGTATCTGGAATCCGCGTCTTCTCCTTGGCCCGGCGGCGACGCGGTTTGAATTGACGCGACGCGCCAAGCACCATCATAATCGCACCGACTGACACTGTTCCCGATGCGGCGGCTTGAGGCGGCGCGATGAGATGTCCCCAGTGCGGTAACGATACCCAGCAAGGCGCCGCCTTTTGCTCGCGATGCGGTGCGCGGATGTACGCGCCCAAGCCCGCCACCGTGCGCGAGTACGCGCTCGCCCAATTCCGTCCCTCGCTATGGTACTACGCCAACGGCTTCCTCTTCGGTGGAGTGCTGATCGCGATAGGCGCCATTTTGCTGTACCTCAAGCGCGAACTGATTCAGGCCGGCTTCGCTGTAACAGGCGTCGGCGCGCTGACGTTCATCGTCACCATGATTCGCGCCAGGACCGTCAGCTGGAGTCTCACTTCCGATCGCTTGATCGAAAAGCGCGGACTGCTCGCGTCACGCCGTCGCGAGATGGAACTGGCCGACATCCGCTCGGTCGAGGTCAGCAAGCGCATCGTTCAACGGATGATCGGACTTGGCGACGTCACGATCGCGTCCGCCGCCAGCGCCGACTACGCGATCCGTCTCAACGACATCGGCGCTCCCGATGAAACCGCTGAGACGATTCGCAAGGCGCGCCTGAAACGGATGGCATAAACAACGACACACAACCGGTGGCTGACGAACACCAACTATCACGATGAGCAAGCGGCCCGACCTGCGCTACGAACGGCGCCTGTGGAAACTCGGCATCGACGCCGTCGCCGGTGTTGACGAAGCCGGCGTCGGCCCGATGGCCGGTCCCGTCGTCGCCGCCGCCGTGGTCTTCGCACCGGAGACATTCATCAGCGGCGTGCACGATTCCAAACAGTTGACCCACGAACAGCGCGAGGAATTGTTCACCCCGATCCGCGACCGCGCCATCGCGGTCGGCGTCGGCATCGCCGAGGTCAACGAAATCGATCGCCTCAATATCTATTGGGCCACGATGTCCGCGAGCCGCCGCGCGCTGTCCGCATTGAATCTGGCGCCCGGCCACGTGCTGGTCGATGGCCGCCTGATTCCGGGCCTCGAACTTCCACAGACCCGAATCGTAGGCGGCGATCGCAAAAGTTTCTGCATCGCGGCCGCCTCCATCGTCGCCAAAGTTACGCGCGATCGCATGATGGTCGAACTCGACGCGATGTACCCCGGCTACGGCTTCGCGCAGCACAAGGGCTATTGCACCAGCGAGCATATGCAGTCGCTCGCCAAGCTCGGCCCCTCTCCGATTCATCGGCGCTCGTTCTGGCCCGTCGCCGCCGCCGCCCAACGCCCTCTATTCTAACTCTCGCTCCGCCGGCCGATGTGCAGGAGTCCGCGTGGCGGATGCCGGTGTTTGAGCGCCGCAGCCGCACATTTACAACTGAACCCGCGCGCACGTCTCTGTGAATCCGGGTTTCGGGCCGGGCTTGGAGATGAACTATTCGGCCTGACGCCGGCCGATATTGATGTGCTATGCCGACGCTATGGACAACCGTCAGGATGCTTCATACTCGCCGGGCCCGCTCGAAATCGGGCGGCGCCCGCTTCCGGCAAAAATAATTTTTGACGGAACGAAACTATCCATAGTGATGAGCCCGTCCCGAAACCACTACCGGTGGTATGAATTGGACTTTCCGCCTCTATTCGACCAATCAGAATCGCGCCGGTCGCAGTCTGACCTTCGCGGCGGGAGCGCGTTCTACGGACGCTTTGAAATTCGCGGGATGGCATCAGCTTCGAGATATTGACGCGCAATGTGCCAATATGCGAACTCAACTGGTCGCCTCGCTCACAGGGAGGCCGGCCGGGAAAAATCGAATGACGAATATCTACCGTATATTTGGCATTGAGCTGTCTCCTTACTCGGTTAAGGTTCGCTCCTATTTCCGTTACAAGGGAATCCCGCACAAGTGGATAATCCGCAACTTCGACAACCAGGCCGAATATCAGAAATATGCCCGCCTTCCGATCGTCCCGCTCGTCGTTACGCCGGATGACGAAGGCCTCCAGGACTCGACCCCGATAATCGAGCGCATTGAATCTCAGTACCCCCAGCCGCCGATTCATCCGTCGGATCCGGTTGCCGCCTTCGTCTCGGTGCTGCTTGAGGAATTTGGCGACGAATGGGGCAACAAGTGGATGTTCCACTATCGATGGGCGCGCGACGTCGATCAGATCAGTTCCGCGGGACGGATCGCGCGCATAATGATGCCGGCGGTGGACGAGAAGCAGCTTTCCGTCGCGACTGCCAATGTGCGCGAGCGGATGGTCGGGCGGATCTGGTTCGTCGGCTCGAACGCGCAGACCGCGCCCCAGATTGAAGACTCCTTCTGCGAGACGATTGCGATCCTCGAGACGCACCTGGCGAACCGGGCCTATCTCTTTGGCGCGCGGCCGGCCTTTGCAGACTTCGCTATGTGGGGTCAGCTTTACAACGCGTGGACCGATCCCACGCCGGGCGCGCTCATCGATGCTCGCGCGCCTAATGTTCTCGCGTGGATCCATCGGATGCTGTGGCCGCGAGCGGAAGGTGAGTTCGAGACGTGGGCGAGTCTCGAACCGACGCTGATGCCGCTGCTGGAGCGGCAGGTCGGCCGGCTCTTCATACCTTGGACGATAGCTAACGCGGCGGCCATTGCGGCCGGGCGTGAGGAATTCAGCGTGGAACTGGCCGGTCGCGCGTGGACTCAGAAGCCGCAGAAGTATCACGCCAAATCCCTCGGCGCGCTGCGCGAAAAATACGCCGCCCTGCCCGACAAGCGAGCCATTGACGCAGTCCTCGATCGTGCGGGTTGTATTGCGGGGCTGCGCGGCTGACGTCGGCGATGCCGTCTGACCGCAAGCCTCGCGCCGCGAGCTATCGCGTGTATGGGATGACGCAGTCCTACTTCACGCGCAAACTCACCGGCTATCTCGATTACAAGGCTATCCCATATCTTATGCGGCGATTCGCAGGTGCAAATCGCGCGGCGCGCGAGGCCGGATGGCCCGGCGCTATGCCGGTGGTGAAGACGCCTGACGGCGGATTCATGTGGGATACGACCGCGATGATTCATCATCTGGAGTCACGCTTTCCCGAGCCTCGCGTGTTTCCCGCCGATCCGGTGCTGCGGTTCATAGATTACGTCCTCGAAGATGCGCTCGACGAATGGTTCTATCGGCCCGCGGTGGGATCGCGATGGTTCTACGAGGAAAACCATCGCGTCGGCGGATGGGAGCTTGCGCGCGACGCCACCCATGAGTTGGAAGTTCCGTGCGACCAGGCTTACGCGGTGGTTAAGGCGCACGTCACCGCGACTTGCGAGCCCTTCGGCGTGACGGCCGCGAACATCGACTCATGGATTGGCGAAATTCTGCGGCCGTGGCTTCGGTTGACCGGCGCGCATCTCGCGTCGCATCCGTATTTCTTTGGCGCGCGGCCGTCGCTCTCGGATTTCGCGTTCTTCGGCGGTAACGCGGCGCATTTCATCAACGATCCGCTGTGCCGGCGATGGGTCGATGCGGACGCGCGGGCCATCATCACGCATACTCACCGCATCATGGAGCCTGAGGATCAGGGGTTCGGTGAATGGATGGCGGCCGGCGGAGTGCCCGAGACGATGATTGCGATTCTGGCCGAACTCGGCCGGTTCTACCTGCCGTGGGTCAGCCGCGCGGTGGTGGATGGGAACGCGGAGCTTGTATTCGCGAGTGGGCAGCGGATCGAAATCGCCGCCACGCCGTTCCTCGCCGAAGCCCGCGCGACCCTGCTCGCTCGCTATGCAAAGTATCGCAGCGATGCACTCGACGCGGTTCTCGAACGCGCGGGAATTCGTTCGTACTTCGCCGATTACGTCAACTATGCCGGGATGCTGCCGAGCTATGACAAGCCGCCGCGTCCCGCATTGAACCGCCCGTTTGGACCGCCTTGGGAAACAGAACGGCGCGCCGACGCGCGCAAGGCTGGCAACGGGGATTGACGGCCGTGGGCTACTGGACTGGCGAAGTCTCGATTGCTTTCGAGTCCGCGGGCAACGACGGCGGCTCCGCCAACTTGTCCAAAAGGTTCTGACGACTTACACTCCGCGTTGGGAAGAACGACCGTAACCGAGCTCTTCAGCGTCCCGAGAGCGGACACGGATACTGAACCTGCTCGACCGGAGAGAGACACATGGCGGAGGCGAACGGCGACATCAAGCTGATGCGTTGGGAGACGCTGACAAAACGGCGTTTCGACGAACTGGATCGCCAGCGATGCGTTGTGCTGGTCACGTGCTCGCCGCTTGAGGTGCACGGCCCCCATCTGCCGCTGGGCGCTGATGCTTTGGAGGGCGAGGGTTTGGCGGAGCGGATGCTGCCGATGCTGCCTCAACGTCATCGCGAGCGCACGTTCCTCAAACTGCCCTTCATTTACACCGCAACCGACGTCGTCCCTCATCCCGGCTCGCTGTTCTTTCGCCCGTCCACAACCATCGCCGTGCTCGAAGATCTCGGCCGCTCGCTCGCGGCGCAGGGCTTTCGCGACGTGCTGGTCTCGAACTTTCACGGCAGCCCGCGCCACTTCCTCGCCATCGAAACGGCCTGTGAGCGCGTCAGCCGCGAGCGCGGCATCCGCATGGTATCGGTCTTTTCCGTGATGCTGAGCCGGCTAACCCTCGGCGGCTCGGAGCTGGACGACGTGCTCGGCGGCTTGCCGGGTGTCAATCGCGACGATCTGGTCGGCGATACGCACGCCGGCCTTGTGGAGACTGCGCAACTGCTCGCGCTCCATCCCGAGTGGGTCGAACGCGACTACGCGAGGCTGCCGCGGCAGACGGTTAAGAGCTGGCTCACCGAGCGCGGCGATTCGTTACCCGGCATGGGGCGCGGCGACTCTCCGGGAATTCTCGGGATGATCAAGGCCATTCGCGGCGACCTGCGCTTCTTTCGCGCCGAGACCTACTCCGGAGCACCGGGCGCGGCCTCGCCCGAGCTGGGGGATCGTATTCTCGACACGCTCGCTTCGCACGCGGCTGCCGTCGTCACCGAGATTCTCGACGGCACACTGCCGCCAACGGAATGGCACTCCCCACTATGGCCGCGCCGCTTTCTGTTCGTGCATCCGTGGATGGTGCGGCTCATCAACCGCATTCTCAGCATCCCGGACGGAATCGGGTGAGAGATGGGCCGGGTGGGAAAATCAGCACATCGAGTTTGCAATGAGCCTGGGATCACCAGAGATCAATAAGAGTGTAGCAAAATCCGCCTGTCAGTATTTTTCAACACCCTGCTAGGCCTGCGGTTCCTCGGCGCGCTGACGGATGAATCTGCCGAGCAACAGGCGCATCGATTCGATCGGCTGTATCCCGATCATCGGGAAGTCGCCCAGGATGAACGTCGGGTAACCGAGCGCGGAAAACTCGTCGGCCTCGCGCTTGTGCTCGGCCAGGCGTGCGGTCATCGCTCCGCTCTCGAGCGCCGCGCGGAACATTGATCGATCGATGCCGGTGCGCTCCGCAATCGCGTCGAGTACCTTGCGATCCGCGATATCGGCGCCTTGCTCGAACGCCGCGCGAAAGACCGCATCGTGATACGCCGGGAATACGCCCGCGTCACGCGCGATTTCCGACCCCTGCAGCGCGGGCATCGAATCGATCCAGCTCGGCGGCGGCGTGACCGCAATGCCCGTCTCCGCGGCGACGAGCAGTACTTTTTGCCGCTCACGCTCGCCCAGCACGCGGCCGGGCTTGAAGCGAAAATCGCGCGTCGCAATAGGCACGCCCTTCCAGAGCGCCTCGAAACCGAGTTCGTCCTCGAGTGGGCCTACGATTCGCCACGCGATGTAGCAAAGAGTCGAGGCGTAATCGAAGTAGATTGGAATCCGAATCCGGCTCATATTCAATCGCGACGCCATTCGTTCGCACTGACTCCGATAATCTCCCGTTCAAGCATCGCCTGCAATTGCCCTGCGCCGGCGCGGTGCTTGCACAGCCCACGCGGCGCGCACATTCTTGATGCACAATGTCTTCAAATCGTCGGCCAGTTCTCAAATTGGGTGTCGTTGACTTCGGCGTCGAGAGCGCGACGCTGCCCGGAGGCGTGCAGGTCGATCTCGCCGTCATCAGGCATCCCGGCGCCAGCGCGATCGTCGCACTCTACCCCGACATGAATGTTGCGATGCTGCGTCAGTATCGGCACGCGATCGGCGGCTGGATGTGGGAGGTTCCCGCGGGATGCCGCAACGCGGGCGAGGATGCGCTCGAATGCGCGCGGCGCGAACTCGGCGAAGAGGCCAGCGTCGCGGCCGCGCGATGGGACCATCTTGGGTCGATTATCACGATTCCAAGTTTCTGCGACGAGCGAATCGAGCTCTACCTGGCGCGCGAGTTGTCAGCGGGAGCGGGTATACTCGATCACGACGAGGCGATCGCCGTCAGCCGCGTGCCGTTCGAGGAAACGTTTGCGATGATTCGTCGCGGCGATATCGTCGATGCGAAAACAATCGTCGCGCTTTATCGCGCCCGCGACTTCATCGAACTGGAGCGCCGCGGCTAAGGCTCGCCAACCGGCGCATCCATGCTTTGAACGGCGCCGTGCGCCGCATACCCGCTACTGGATTACTACTTCGTCCGGAAAGAGGAACGTGGTGGCGCCGTCGTCGAATTGCACCAGGTACATGCGCCGGTCCAGATTATTTACCTCACGCAGGATTCGTGGTTGCTCGCTGAATCGACTGCGCCCGTCGTGGTCGCGCACGGGTTTCTGCAGCTTGCAATGCCTTCCGACCAGTCCTTCAGTGTTTATGCTCGTCATCATATTCCTTCCCCTCCACGTCCTCCCGATAATAGTTCACGGCCACCCCACCCTGCTCTAAATACTAGCAATCTTCGGGCCTGATATTTAGACGCTTGGGAGGGGTCCGCGTTTCATTTATCCAGAGCTGTGGAAAACCCCGCAAATCAACGGTTTTCATGTTTTCTCGACCAGATTTGAGCATTGACGCCCTTCTCTGCGTTACCGATTCTTGACACTGCACTGACCGAATACAGGCAGCTGTTGCTAAATTCGGGTCGTGATATTCAGATAAGGGTCACGAAAGCAAATCGCGAAAATCCGCGGCCCAGAGCGATCCCGTGACGAAATCCAGCTCAGGAAGGAACTAATCAGATGGCTACAATGTATCCGCTCATAATGGGCCGTCGTGCGATACTCGCGACAGAGCACTATCTTTCCGCTTCTGCCGGTGCGCGAATCTTCGCCGGCGGCGGAAGTGCCATCGACGCTGCCATCGCTGCAACATTCGTCGAGGGCGTCGTCAACCCGCACATGCATACCATAGGCGGCGAGGCGCCAATGCTTATTTATTCGGCATCTGCCCGCCGCGTGGTTGCGATTAACGGTAATACGATGGCGCCAGAACGCGCGACAATTGCCCATTACCGCTCGCTGGGTATCGAGATGATCCCTGGGGCCGGGCTGCTTGCCGCCGGTGTCCCCGCAGCCTTCGACGCGCTGGTGATTGCGCTAAGAGATTTCGGGACCAGGTCTCTGGCCGACGTTCTTGAGCCGGCGCTGGAACTTGCGGGCGACGGTTTCCCGATGCACCTGGGACTGTCTGGTGAGGCTGGCGGCCCTGACGATGCCGTTGCTGGGGCGGGCGCGTCGATCCGAAGCAACGCCAGGCGGTTCCTTACCGAATGGCCGTCTTCGGGGCGCGTTTATCTGCCCGATGGCAAAGTCCCACAGCCCGGAAACGTGCTCAAGAATCCTGCGCTTGCCAACTTTTTCAAGCGCGTGCTCGACGCCGAATCAGCCGCGAAGAATCGTGGGCGCGAGGCCGGCCTCGACGCCGCGCGCGAGCGCTTTTATCGGGGCGACATTGCGCGCGAAATCGTCGCCTGGTCCGACGCCAACGGCGGCTTGCTCGCCGCGTCCGATCTCGATCGCTTCACGACTCGAACCGAATCGCCCGTGAGCGCGGACTATCGCGGCGTCACGGTCTTCAAGTGCGGGCCATGGTCGCAGGGTCCGGTGTTCCTTCAGCAGCTCAAGTTGCTCGAAGGCTTCGACCTGGCCGCTATGGGCCACAATTCCGCCGACTATATCCACGCTGTCATCGAGGCCGCCAAGCTCTCGTTCGCCGATCGCGAGGCCTGGTACGGAGATCCTGAATTCATCGACGTTCCGATCGCAGGATTGCTGAGCGATCGTTATGCGGCGATTCGCCGCGAGCTTATCGATTCCGGCCACGCCTCGATGGATCAGCGGCCGGGCGATCCGATTGCGATGCGTGCGTTGCGCGACGGTCCCGCAATCGGCGCGCGCCCATGGGGTGCGGGCACGATTCACGTCACGGCTGCCGACCGCGACGGCAACATGATCGCCGTCACGGCGAGCGGCGGATGGATTCCCAGCTCGCCGGTGATCGACGCGCTTGGCTTTCCGCTAGGAACGCGGATGCAAACTTTTTTTCTCGACGAGCGCCATCCCAACGCGCTCGAACCCGGCAAGCGCCCCCGCACCACCCTGTCGCCGTCGCTCGCGATGGTGAAAGGCGAGCCGTACCTGGCATTCGGCACGCCCGGCGGCGATCAGCAGGATCAATGGACGCTGCAATTTTTTCTGAACGTGGTTGATTTCGGAATGGACTTGCAGGCCGCCATCGAGGCGCCGAAGTTTTCGACGCCGCATTTCCCCTCGACGTTCTATCCCCACGACAATCGCCCCGGAGTCCTGCGCATCGAGGATCGAGTTCCCGCAAACGTGCGCGACGCGCTCGCCGCGCGCGGCCATCAGATCGAGAGCCGGCCGCCGTGGTCCGAGGGTCACGTGCTCGCCGTGCAGATCGACGCGAAAACCGGCGTGCTCGCGGGCGGCGCCGACCCGCGCGGTCAAGCCGCGCCCGTAATGCCCGCGCAAGTGATCGGCTGGTAGTACCCAGGAGCAAGCGGTCGAAAGTAAACCGCCAGAGCCGACCCGATCTCAGGCAGCAAACTCAGCGCTGTCAGTACGACGCCGGGTTGTGGTCGGTGTTATGGCAGGTCATGTAGCACTTCCCATGGCCGGGACGCGCCGGGTCGGGAACATACTCCAAGCGCCCGCTCTTGGAGGGCCTCACCACCGGTGCTCCCTGCTTCGACATCACCATGAAATTGATCAGGTACGTGCTCTGCCGCGAGCCGTGCGGATCATGACAGACCGCGCACGAGGTGTGCTGATCGATTACGTGCTGCTTGTGGGGAAACCCGCCGAAGTTGAACAGTATGGCGCTGCGGTCGTGGCATTTGTAGCAAAGCGCGTAGCTCGAATAGGACTCCGTACTGGGGTCCACCGCTTCGTATTCCATCTGAAGGATCGGCTCGAAACGCGAGCCATGCGGCCCGCGCGGCGCCGTGCCGCCCTGCGTCCACTGATCGTTGTTGTGACAATCCGTGCAGCTGATCACGCTGGACGAGTTGTATGGCGTTATCAGGCCGGACATTCGCACTTTTCGGTCGGGAGCCGCCAGCGGATGATATGACATGTTGACCGGATTGATCTTGCGCCCGATGTTGCGGGTGATGTCTTGGCGGACGATGCCAAGGCCGGGCGGCTCGTTCATCCCATGGCACTTCAAGCAGATCTCGTACTCGAAATTGGCTTCCTTGATCAGCACGCCTCCGACCGTGACTCCACTGACCCCGCGCAGCGCACCGGAAAGCACCGGCGGCTTGATACCGAGCGCCGAGGAAGTCGCCGCGTGCGGGTTGTGGCAGTCGACGCAGGTCACATGGCGCGGCATCGTCACCGGATCTTCAGCCGGATTGTGGATCCACTGCCTGCCTTGGACCTGATGACTAGAGGGCTTGACGAGTTCGGCTTCGATATCTTGCTTGGCGAGCATGCCGTTGTGGCAGATGGTGCAGTTCTTCTCCTCGATGGTTTGCGCGAGCAGCAGCTCCGGATGCGGCGCAGCATGGACCCGATGGCAGCTTTCGCATGCGTTTTCAGCCATGGTCGCGTAGCCGTCCGCGGGCCATGGAGCGGTGGTTTTGCCGCCGCGCCACGTCTGCGTCGCAGTCGCATGGCTGGAACTACGCCAGTTGTGGTCGCGATGGCACACCGTGCAATCGGCGCCGAAGCGATCGTCGATGCGCAGGAAGTTGGGGCGATTCAGGTGCGGATCGTGGCACGAACTGCACTGGAGTTGTTTGTCGTTGTCCAGCGGCGCGGTCTGCGGCAGGGCCGTGGGATCGATCAGGTCGCTGGCCCTGAGCGCGAGCGCGCTGTTGTAAATGAACGAGATTGGATGGTCGTTGGAGAGGTCAGTCCCCAACGAGGCTGTGCCGGTGAGCGGAGGCATCGGCGCGACCGGGCCGCTGATGGGCGCCACGCGCATGTTGCTCAGCGCCAGAATCCCGTCGTGGCATGAGAGGCAGAGCCGCGAGGAGCCGTTCGGCTGCGACATCTGCGCCTGGAGCGTACTGCTCTCATAGAGCTTGTAGGTAACGGCCGGAAGGTCGCGGTTCCACAGCCCGCTGGTAGGCCGCGCATTATGCGGGGTATGACAAAAGATGCAAACGCCGACGCTTTTGCTGTCGCCGTGCATTTTCGCGTTGGTCGTGCTCAGGTTGTGGACGGTGCTCTCGATCTGCGCGCCTGCCCTCCCCGCCGCGAGCACGACCAGCGCGAGCGCCAGCATCAACCGCAGCGCCAACGCCATCGTCCCTCCCGCCCTTCTCATCTGCCTATTGCTTCTTCCGAGCGCTTTTCCCGGCGAACCGTCGTCAGCGCTTCGCGGTTTCCGCCGGGTGCGAATCGCCGGAACGGCCGACAAACGCGAACACTTGTACCCGCTGGTTGTAGGAATCGGCCACATAGATCTGATCGCGCGCGTCGATGAAGGCCCCGGTCGGCAACCAGAACTCCCCCGGCGCCCGGCCGCGTGAGCCGAATCCGAGCAGTAGGGCTCCTTCGCGATCGAAAATCTGGACGCCGTCGAACAGCGCGTCGACCACGTAGAGATGTCCCTCGGTGTCGGTCGCGAGTCCCTTGGGCGCGGCGAAGTCGCCCGAGCCGTCGCCCTGCCGACCCATCTTCCAGAGAAATTTCCCGTTCTGATCGAACGCCTGCACGCGGTAGTTCAGAGCGTCGGTAACCAGAACCTCTCCGGAGCGGGACAGCGCGATGTAGGCAGGGAAATTGAACTCGCCGTCTCCAGAGCCCCTGCTTCCCCAGCTCAGCAGACGCTTTCCGCCGCTCCCATAGACGAGGACCTGCTGTCCCACCGCGTCGGCGACGTAGAGCCTGTCACTAGCCTGGTCCCACGCGAGCGCAACCGGGCGTTTGAGCGCGCTATCCGCAATCATGCTCACCATCTCTCCGCCGCGATCGACCAGGAAGACCTTGTTGACAAGCGAGTCCGCCACGAAGGCGCGTCCGTCGCGCTCCGGCGTCACCGCCACCGGCGAAAGCAGCGCGTCCCCGCCGAGTTCACGGACTGCGACTGAGGCCTGCTTCTCTGCATCGAAGATCCAGAGCGCCGGCGCACCGGGATCGGCCACATAGATCGCACCGTCGCTCTCGGTGACTCCGGTCGGACGGATGAAGCGCTCCTCTGGCCTGCGAGTCACTGCGTCGAGGAGCGTTCCAAAGAATCCGCGCTTGATCCCGACATCACCAGGGATGGAAATACTGCGCACATAGCGGATTCGTGCGGGATCTGGCGGCTTGGGCCAGACGATATCCTCGGATACCTGTGCCGTTGCATTTCCGCCCTCGAGTCCGTTGAGGCCCCCCGTGGGCTGGCAGCCCAGCGCAGTTGCAAGCGCCAGGACGGCAATTATCGTCTTGAACATCGCGCGTAAATTATATTCACCTTACAGCTCCCGTCCAATCCTCAGCATTATGTGAGGATCGTTGGTCTTCGTCGGGCCGTAGGTTCTGTTGATCCACGAGAACCACGGCCAGATGAAGATCTTGCCGTACCGGAAATTGCCTCTCAGGCCCGCCTCGTAGTCAGTCTCGGTCGGGTAGTCTGTCTCGGCAGCTTGGCGCGCCCGGGCGAACACCGTGAAGTAATTTCCCGACGAAAGGAAGCGGTCCAGCGCGGCCTCGAAATCAAGGTCCGAGTTATGCCGTGTCGGTTGCACAGTGTAGTCGGTATACATCTCGTTGCCATCGAGATTAAGGGTCGTGTTCCATCCGGGCCGGAAGGTCAGATACTCGCCGTAATCCTGCAGCGTGTAGTCGAAAACACCAACTGATTGAGATTGCGCGTGATAGATCTCGTAGAGAGCGCTGGCCCTGGCATCGACCCATTCCCAGTCCTTTTGCAGATTGAGCTGGCCGGTTTCCTGGCGCGTGCTGTACAGATACTGCGCGCCTACCCCGCTCAGCATCGACTGATTCGACTGCTGATACGCACCGATCAACGAGATCCAGCCGAAAGTCACGCCCGCATCTCCCGACAAGCTGGTAGTCGAATACGTGCCATCGGGCCCAACCACGTAGGAGTAGGTGACCTCAAGCGGGTCGCCAGGCATAATCGGGAGCGTCGTTGTCGGAAGGATCACTATCTTCGTCAACTGACCCTGCGCCTGGGTGATGTAATCCACCCCGAGCTTGGTCAGTAGTCTTCCTCCGCCACGGGTGTCGTACATGACGATGGTCGAGGTAATAACAAAGGGGGCGCCGAGGTTGAATCCGATTCCGGGGCCGAAAAAGGGCGGCGCGATGTGCTTTTCATTCAAGGCCGTGACCGGTCCAGTGACGTGCGATTGATCGATTTCGTAGCGCCCATCGCCGCCGAGAATGAGGTTGCCGCCCCAGGGAATCGAGTGGGTGTAGTCGGAACTCCCCTCCACCGCGACGAAGTCGGTGTGGCCTGCCGGCGAGAGCGTATCGTAAGCCCCCTGCAGGGTGAGAGTATTCGTCAGGTTTCGGAACGGGCGATACTGAACCTGAAACGTGAGGCTGTTGTTGATGTCCTGTTGACCCTGGGTATCGGTGTCTGTGAGGAGATACTCGTAGCTCGTGGACAGGTTTTTGAAATGGTCGATGCGCAGCTTTTCGTCAGCGTACAGGAATGATTCGTCCACGCCGTTGCCGGAGCGGGTCAAATAGCTGATCCGGGAATCCCATCTGCGGTTCAGGGTAGGTCCGAAGTCCAGGCTGTAGTTCAGGCTCGCCCATTGGGTAATGAAGCTGTACGCGGGAGTGCTTCCGGTATAGCTGTCGTTGGCGAACTGGTAGGTGAAGTCGAGGTCCGCAGTCTGGAACCCTTTCTCGGCGTCAACGCCGGCCACATCGCGGGTTTCGTTGACCGTGAAGGTCTGGCCAAACTGTGTGGTGGATTGGTCCGCCTCCTCCTGGCGGGCATAGACGTCGGCGGAGAAGTATGGGAACGCTTCGCGCAGGAAACTGTCCTGCCGAAGCGTGGCCATCCCGCCGATACTCTGGTTGAGGCTGTAAGTCTGGCCTCCAAAGTCCGTGCTGGTGTTATTTTCATTGCGATGAGCAAACAAGATGCCGGTGTACGGCATTTGCCCCAGTATAGTGGTATTCACGTCAAAGCCGATGAGCGTGCCGTCTTGATGCTTATTTTCCCCGTTTAACTTGTCGTTTTCCTGGTAAAAGTCGAGGTCGACTCCGGCGCTGCCCGACAGCAGCCGCGGGTCCATCAGATAAAAGGCGTTGTTTCTGAGAAAGACGTCTTCGTCGAACCTGTTTCGCAAGACGCTGGTTGTGTTGTTTCCCGTGGTCGTCTGCTGGTCTTCCCACTCGTAACCGCCGATGACCCCGCCCTGCCATTCGCCCAAGGCGAAGTCGCCCTCGGAGGGGACCCAGGAAAGCAGCGAGAATGCGTACCCATTTCCGCTCGTGATGATTACCCAGATCGATACAACCAGGACCAGCCGGGATGAGGTGCGGATCGCTTTTGTGCTCAGGGATGGCATCGGCTGCAGCTCCCGAGATCGTCGCCCGAGAATGCGATCTTGCCGTTATGGCAGACACCGCAGTACTTGCCTGCGGAAATGTCCTGCATCGTGATCGGCTTCGTGCCTTCCTCCTTCATCGGGAAGATCGTGTTGTGGCACGCGTAGCATCTGTAGTTCACGCGGTGCGGCAGATGCGGGAAGCTAGCGGGCGGTATTCCGCTGAGGTTGGCATCGCTGCTCTTGGCGCGCGTCAGCTTGACCTCGCCTTCCAGCAGCTTTTCCTTGGGCGGTTTCTTGGCCGCCTTCTTCTTCATCGCCGGATGACACCGCACGCACTCGCCCGTGATCGGGAAGGCCACCTTGCCGTGGCAGAAGCCGCAGAACTTGCCGTCCCCCATGGCATCCATCGACATCTCTTCCCCGGTCTTCATTTTGAACACGCCGGGATGGCAGCTCTTGCAAGTGACCAAGGTGGTATGAATCTCGTGTGAGAAGCTGCACTTGGTCTTGCCCTCGGGGATCAGCGTGATCTCCTCCTCGTCGACTTTCTTCGCCTTCGGCACGACGTGGTCTTGTTCAGGGCCCGGCAGCGGATCGATTTTCTTTTCCTTGAACGCGGCCACCATGTCGGGGTAGCCGGCTGCGTCGTGAGGCACGGTCTTCAGCAACGCAGGAAGCCATCCGAAGGGATACTTCTCCTTCGCAATGACGACTGGCGCTGGCGTGGCAGTCGCTTTCGCCGGCGGAGGACGGCGCGCCAGATGGGTGACCTGCTGCCACTGGGGTTTCTCTCCGGGTTTGGGCACACCCTCGAACAAGAAGGAAAGCACCTGGTAGCGCGATTCCTCGCTGCATCCGCCAATCACCAGCGCTCCCCACCCAATCGCGCACAACGCGACGACCACGCTCCGTAGCACACCGCGCTTTCGCACCAGCATCGCGATCGCCCGCTACCAGCCCGCCATCGCGGAACCGTTGCTGTCGGAGAACTGGATGGCATCGGGCGCCTCTCTCGATTCGCTCAGCATTTGGATGAGACTGGATGCTCGCCCTGACCCCGTCCGCTCATTGCATCCTTCACCCGACACTTGAGACCGGTCGCTTTCGTTTCACTCCAAGCGCGGTTCCTCGCGGCCCATCCCGCGCGCGGACCGTGCTGGGCTCAGCTTTTCGGCGAATCCGTGGCCGGCGCCGCCGGTGGCGCCCCGGAATCAGGCACGCTGTCAGCCGCGGTGGTATTGACCAGTTGGTATACTTCGATCCGGTGATTCAGGTAGTCGCCGACGTAGATGCGATTGTTCTTGTCTATCGTAAGCGCGGTAGCGTTCTTGAGCTGGCCCGGAAGCGGTCCGCGGCCGCCAAAGAACAGCAGGATCTGCCCCTGCGGATTGAAAATTTGGACATTGCTCCATCCGGAGTCCACAACGTAAACGTTGTGGAAGGTGTCCAGCGCCACGCCCTTGGGCCGGCTGAACTGTCCCCACGCATCGCCGCGCTCACCGTAGCTGCGCAAATATTTCCCGTCGGGGCTGAACGCTTGCACCCGGCAGTTCATCGTATCCGTCACGTATACATCGCCGTTACTGTCAACCCAAACGTAGGTGGGAAACAGGAAATGCCCCGGAGCGTAGCCCTTCTCCCCGCCGATTTTTCCAATCAGTTTTCCGTCGAGACTGAAGATTTTGACCGTATGCTCCTTGGACGTTGCGTGCGACGTATCGGCCACATAGAGGCGCCTGCGCTCGCGGTCGATCGCGATGCCGCTCGGCCGCTCCAGGCTGGAATCGGTGATGGAACGTAGCTGTTTCCCGCTCGGATCGAATACCGTGATGGCTTTCTTGCCCTGCTCCGCGACATAAATGTTCTGTTCGCCGTCCAGCGCCACTCCGATCGGCCACTCCAACCCTCCATTGTCCGCCCCGACCTTGAGAAACTTCTTCTTGCCGAAGTCGAACACGAACACCGCGCCCTGCGCACGGTCCGAGACGTAGAGCACGCTGCCATCGTCGGAGACCGCGAGTCCGTCTGGCTCCACGATTTGAGCAGGCGTCGGCTTCGTCCCGGCAAGGAAATTGGACACCGTTTGCGTGAACGTGGTGTTGTGCACGACATCGTCCTCGCTCGAGATGGTGCGCACGAATTCGATCCGGGCCTGCTGCGGAGGGGGCGGCCAGAACGGACCTGGCTCCTCCACCGGCTTTTGCGCAGCGCACCCGGCAGCTAAGGTGATCAGGCCCAGACCGATCCAGCTTGCAACCTTCGTGTAGAACGATTTATGAGCAATCATGCTGACAGTTCTCCGTTCACCCCCCAGTCTTCCGGCCGCATTGCAATCTTTTGTTTTCAAAAAACGGTCAAACTACAGCAGAACTTGGCAAAAACATGTTTGATGGAGCAAGGACCGTGCCCTAGAAGCTCCGCTCAAAATGTCTAAACCTTAAGATAAGAAAACGAGGATCACTGGAATTTGGGTGCTCCCTTTGGGATCAGGCGGCGCGAAGAGAATCCAAAGGAGACAGCTATCCCACGAACCCCGAAAGCAGACTTGGACTCCCTCCTGATAAGCCGGATTGCCAGGCGTTGGCAGCCAAAAAACGCGAAGGCCCGGCATCGTGCCGGGCCTTCGCTGTTGAATCGGCGCCAGAACCTAGTACTTGTTATGGCACATGTTGCAGAGATAGGTGGCTCCGGTGCCGGTCCCGAGTCCGACTAGGAGGTAGCCATCCTTGGTCAGCTTGTTGTGCACGTCGTGGCAGGACGAGCACTCCATGCCGGCATTAGCTGACAGACTGGGATTTGTCCAGGCAGTGGCTCCGTTGTAGCCAAGGCTGACAGTGCTGCCGGTCTGCATGTAGAGACGGACGTTCCCTTGTGGCGGACTGAACCATTGGCTGGGCTGGAAAGCTCCGCCGGTCTGGACCGCATTGTACGTGTTCCGTACCTGCCCCATAGGATACGGCATCGCCACCGGATGTACGCCCGACAGGGTCGAGGCGGCGCCGCTATTGCTCAGGCCTTGCAGACTGGCAAACTTGTTGATGATCGGCTTGGCATAGTACGGTGATACTTTCGGTGTTCCAGCCCAAGCTCCCCCACCGCCGTGGCCGGAGTCGAACCAGTTGATCGCGCCGATTGCCACTGTGCCGTCATGACAGCTCAGGCACTTCGCCGTCGGTCCCTGCCAAGTCTGGTCGACGATCGTCGGAAATGGGGTGCCCGCCGTGGTCGCGGTGATATCCCAATTGTACGTCTGCCCGGAGAGTTCATGGTTCCACAACAGAGTGGTCGATATTGCACCATGAGGCGTATGGCAGAAGGTGCATTGGCCGATGGGCACTGTGGGCAGCGTACCGGCAAAACCGCCTGTAAAATCATGGACCGTTCCGGTGATGCCCGCCCCTGGTGTCTCAGTTCCGAGCGCCCAAGAGTGTCCCCTCGCCATCCCCAATACCGCTATTGCGGCCAGTACAATGACCCCGATTTTTCGTTTCATAAACTTTTTCTCCTGATCCTCCTGTGCGATTACGCGCGTCCCTTTGTTTGTCCAAAACTGTCTTTATGTCTAGAGTGCTGTTCTGCTCAGAACCAACTTATCGCAAAGTTCGTGCCTTATTAGAGGCCCTTAAAATGTGTGATTTTTTCGATAAGTCATCCGTGGGAACACAGCATACTGTATCCTTCTGTAACGAACAGATGGCACCGATCGATACAGTGTAACCACGCGATAAAGCGGGAAATTTCAGGCCTGCCAAAGCAAGGTATCTAATAATTAGGGAGTTCGAACCGCGGTTTGCTTATAGATCTCGTGCGGATTCGGGCGGGTTAGTGCGGCTTCAGACGGTAAAGCCCCACTTCGGGGTAGTCTACGACCGTTTCGTGGGAGAAGTGGCGATCGATCTCGGTGAACTCCCGCTGAACCAGATCGAACCATTCGTCGGTCCTCGGCATCACCACGAGCAGGTACACCGGGCGTCCCTTCTCATCCTCCTCTGCGAGCTTGCGCGCTTCGGCCAAGTCGAGTTTGCCGCCGGGAAGAAGTACCGGCGGTATCGGCATGGACCATCCTTCGGACTTTTTCTTGTACAGCAGGTCCAGATGGTATTCGGTTACCACTTGATCTCTCACTTGTGCGGCAGAAAAACTGTTGAGGCCGATGAATTCGGTTCGTTCTCCGCCCGCAAGAAGCTCGATCCATTGCAAAGAAATATCGCTGACCACCACGGCGTTCTTCAGCCGCGGCCGTATCGCGAGCACATCGGCGACCAGTTTCGACCGCGGCGGCGGCATCGCAAGCCGGGAAACCGTCTCGACCACAATCGTGCCGGCGAGAAGCACATCCAGAGCAATCACCGCAAATCCCGCCCATCCCATCTCGAGCCTTCGATTCGCGCTGACCAGCCCCCAGCCCGCCGCGGCAAAGACGATAAAGAACGCCGGTAGCAGGAAGCGAGGATCGACATAGAAATAAAAGAGGTAAATTAGCAACAGCGAGGCAAGAAAGCCGAAGCCCAAATACAACGCGCGCATCGTGCTTGCGGTGCGGCGCTTGCGGCGGATGGCGAAGAACACGCCCAAGGTTGCGAAGACCGCCACTGGAAACGGGTAAAAAGCGTAGCGCGAGGCAGTTAACGTTCGGTACTCAGTACCCAAATTAAGCTGGCCGAGCAGGCCGTCGAGACCAAGCATTGCCAGAGCATAAGCGACAAGATTTCCGTGCTGATAGCTCGAATCCCAGGGTACAAACAGAAACCGCAGCTCAAAGGCCGTGAAAACTGAGCTGTAGGCCTCCGGCCACCAGAACACGTAACCGGTCGAGAGCGGCGAACCGAGGTAGTGCAGATTTACCCAAGCCTGCAATCCTGGAAATGCGCTGAATCCGATTGCGAACGCCATCACCCGCGCGAACTGCAATCTGCGTGGCCGGACGAGCAGAGCCGCCGCGAGCATTCCGACTAAAATGGCGCCATTGGTGGCGCGGATTGTGAGGGCCAAGCCGGCCAGCAGCCCGCACAGCGCGGACGCAACCAGGCTTTCTTTTTCCTGAGCATACAAGAATGCCAGTGCAGCGAGGACTGCGACGGCAAGCGCAGGAACGTCACTCAGCACGCAGGTGGAAAGCCCGAGAAAATGCGGCGATGTAGCCAGCAGCAACCCGGCCAAAATCGCGCTTGGCCGGTCGAACGCCCACAGGGTCAGAATGTAAAGCCCGGCTATCGCGACCAATGCCGTCAGAGCGGTAACCAGGCAAAGCCGCTCGGGCCTATGGCCCAGAAGCGGATACGCCGCGGCGAGGATGAGCGGATAACCGATCGTATAGCGGCACGGATAAGAATATCCCCCGAAATGGAGCACCGGGCCCAGGCCGCGATCCAGGTTTACCGCGATCGCCGCGTATTCAACCGCGTCGGGCATCGGCCACAATTCCTCTCCGTTGGCAAATCCCGTACCCGCGATCAGGAGCAGCGCAACCCCGAGGATGAGCGCGAGTATCGCCGCGTCGATTCCTTTGAAGGGAAAGGCGGACGCTTCGCCGGCATCACCAACGGGCCGAGCGGATTCTGATGAAGCGGAATCCGAAGAGTGTCGCGGTTTTACCAATGCTCTCTCGATCTTTCTTTCGGTCCGGATGCAACAACGCCGGCCCCCCTTTTGGGGGGCCGGCGTTGCCGGTTAGGTCAGTCTGTTTCGAGGCGCCCGGCTATGGCAGCACCGCATATTCCGAAATGTTGGCCGGAGTGAAGCCGGTGGCCGGGGCCGGGCCGACCGTCCAGGTCTTGGTCGACTGGCTGTAGATCTCCGAGTAATCGGCCTGCGCGACGGGGTCGCAGTAGACCTTCGCAGTTGAGGTGCCGATGGCCACCGACTGCAGGCTCGGTGGCGTAAGAGTGCACGCGCCGCCGATTACCATTACTTCGGTCTCGTCGGTCCCCACTCCGATTACGCCCTGGCCCTGGCCTTCGCGCGCCTGATTGAGATTTCCGGTCGCGAGCGAGGTGCTCGAGGTGAAGGTGCCGCCCGTTCCCGAGCCCGGATTGTACAGGTCGGTCTCAGTCGTCGCCGCCTGTACCAGGTTTGTGACGCCCGAGCAGGTTATAGGCAGCGTGCCCGCCTCGACGTCCACGCCGCCGGGCAGGATCACTTCGCCCGCGAGGGGGCCGGCCTCTATCAGTGTCGCCGCGCCCGCGCGTTTCACTCCCATTTTGCTGGCCGGCACGCTCCAGGTCCCCGTGCCCGGGTTGAACACTTCCGCCGTATTGAGCGTGGTCGCAACGATATCTCCCGCGACGGAGCAGACGGCGCTATTAGCCTCGATGCCGCCAAACGCGACCACGTCGCCGGACAGCGCACCTTTAACCACGGACGGATCCATCGGCACCAGCGTGAACTCCTCGCGCGGGGTATTCAGGTTCCCGGTGCCCGCGAAGGTCTGCGTAACCGGGTTGAAGATGAACGACAGGTTCGACGATTCGCCAAGGAACGTCACCAAGTCGCCGCCCGCCAGCAGCACCTGGCCGCCGTCGTTCGGGATCAGCGCTGCGCCCTGGTCCACCATGCCGCACTCATAAGTTTGGCCTGCTGCCGTTCCACCTTGCCCAGCGGCCAATCCTTCCGCGATGGCTGCAGCCGCTCCACCCGTCCCAGCGGTCAACCCTGAGGCGGCCGTGTATTGGAACGTGGTGAGGCCGGTACCAATTTCGGTTACGGTGAAGGTTCCGTTGTATCCCGCAACGCTTACGCCGCTAATTACAACCTCGTTACCAACTTTCAGGCCAGCCGGATTCGCGACGCTGGTGATCGTTACGGTTGTTCCGCTTTCGGATGCAGAGGTAATCGCACTTAGAGACCCAGCTGGGGTGTATTGGAACGAGGTGCTCGATGGAATGGCGGTTACGACGAAGGGGCCGTCGTAGCCCACAACGCTCACGCCGGTGACTGACACCAAGTCACCAACGATCAGGCCCAGGCTGACCGGATTCACTGTGGTGGTGGCGGTTACAGTTGTTCCGCTTTCAGTTGTCGTCAAAATGTTCCCGGCTTGGGCAAGTCCGCCTGTCCCGGTGGCCAATCCTGTTACTGTGGAGGGTTCCGAGAAGGTGAACGTCGTGCCCGAGGGAATTCCGGTTACGATGAAGACATTGTTGTATGCGGGAATGCTTGCCCCGGCAGCTCCAACGCCGGAAACTGCAACGCTGCTGCCGATGGTAAGGCCGGGCGGGTTCGCCGGGCTGGTGACGGTTACAGTTGTCCCGCTTTCACTTACCGACGTAATCGGACTCACGATTGCGGGCAGAGCGCAAACCGAAGCGAGCTTGCCGGTGCATGGCGGCGTCGAGATAATGTCCTCTCCCGCCGGGCATCCCGGAATCGGCGCAGTTACCGCCGTGAAGGTGTCGGTCGTCGGGTCGTACAACTCCGCCGTATTGAGCGCGGTCATGCTCGGCGCTCCAGACGGCGTGGAGGTCGCCAGGTACGAGCTGCCGGTCGAGCCGCCCACGATCAGCACATCGCCGTCCAAGTCGCAATCGCAGCCCGAGATCAGGGTTGCGGTCGGCCCGCTGCGCGCGGTCGTCATCATGCCGCCGGGGTTGGCGCCAAACGACGTACCAGCGTACTTGAACGTCCCCCCCGAAGCGCTCTCGGTGTACAACTCCGCCGTCTGCAGCGCGTTGCACGTGAAGCCACCGGTCTCGCCGCCAAACGCGGACCCCACCCCACCCACGCAGTCCGAACCGCCCACGATCAGGGTCTGCCCGGTGAGCAGCACCACTGTCGCGCCAGACTCGCGCGCGGTGTTGAGCGGGCTCACCAGCAGGAAGGCGGGAGTGCTGGCGTTTGCGTTGAAGACCTGCGCGGTCGCGCTCGACACCGTCGAAGTCGCCAAGTTGAGGAGATTTCCCAGCTTGCCGCCCAGATCGCCGCCCGCCACCAGGATGCTGCCCGCCTCCACTCCCGGCGTCGGCGTTGCCGTTGGCCCCCCCGAAGTCGAGGTTGCCGTCGAGGTTGCCGTTCCCGTCGAGGTTGGCGTTGCAGTTGCAGTCTTGGTCGCAGTCGCCGTCGAGGTCGAGGTTGCCGACGGGCTCGGGCTTGCCGACGGGCTCGGGCTCGGCGTGGCGGTTACAGTCACGGTTGCCGTTGCAGTCGGGCTTGCCGACGGGCTCGGGCTTGCCGACGGGCTCGGGCTTGGCGTGGCGGTTACCGTTGCGGTTGCCGTTGCAGTCGGGCTTGCCGACGGGCTCGGGCTTGGCGTGGCGGTTGCAGTCGCGCTTACCGACGGGCTCGGGCTTGCCGACGGGCTCGGGCTTGGCGTCCCCGTCGGAGTCTGTGTGACGGTCGCAGTCGGGCTCGCCGACGGGCTCGGGCTCGGCGTGGCGGTTGCAGTCGCGCTTACCGACGGGCTCGGGCTTGCCGACGGGCTCGGCGTCGCAGTCAGGGTTGCGGTCGCAGTTGCGGTTGCGGTTGCGGTCGCGGTCGCAGTTGCAGTTGCGGTCGGCGATGCAGTTGCAGTCGCAGTCGCAGTTGCGGTTGCGGTGTTCGTCGGCGTGCTACATGCGGGGCCACTGCCACCGCACGTCGGGGTCGCCGTCGCGGTTTGCGTTGAGGTTGGAGACGGCGTTGAGGTTGCCGTTGCAGTTGCGGTCGGGGTCGGATACTTCTGGGTGGCTTTCCCCGTCAGCTTCACGATCGGGTACTTGCCCCCGCTGGTCGCGTTACTGACGACCACGATCGTCGCGTCGTAGGTGCCCTTTTCGATGGGGATGAACTCAACGTCAATCGCAAGGCTTCCTTTGCCAGGAATCGTGCAGAAATTGCAGCCGGAGGTGATGACGTAGCGACGGGATACGATGCCGCGGCTGTTGGTGGGCGCGGTGACGTTTACCTCCAGCGGCAGCGTTCCGGTGTTCGTGATGGTGAAATGCTGGGTCCCGGAGGTCCTGTTGTCGAGATTGATGTTGTAGCTCAGCGTCGTGGGCGTGACAGAAATTTTACTAACGGCCTTTTCCGGCGACGCATCGTCATTCGATTGCGCCAACACCGGACGCGCAAACGCGGCAATCAGAAACAACAGCGAGAAACTCAGGGCCACGATTGACCGCGTAAACGACTTGTTGAAACGCATCGACAGACTCCTTCCCACGCAAAAGTGTCAAACCCAAGCAAAAGTGTCAGAACCGCATGAGCGTATTCCGCATCGGGTAAATTTGTCAAGCGCGAGGTTCCCGGCGAGGTTCTGAAAAGAACAAAAGCAGGGATTTTCGAGCCTCGAATCGGGAAAGCATGGTCAGGATTTACCAAAATAAGTGCCAATAATTTGCTATTTCACAAAAATTGACACTTTTTGGTCGAATAAAGATGGACGGATAGCCTGCGCCATGATTAGAGTCTGCATTGCTAGCACGTCTGCCTTGCGATCAGACGTGCTCGGCATGGGGAAAGGGGGATGGGCAAGGGGGATGGGGAGTCACGTAAGCGAGAGTATTTTCGGCGCCGCGCGGTTTGCGGTACAGTCCGCGCGCGTCGTGAGAAAAAGGAGGTGTGATAGTGCCGCACAGGCCCTCATCATTAGTTAAGTAATGGGGACGGGCAGTGTTGGGGAAATGGGGTTCCATGGGATTGCATGGGATTCCAACGGTTTTTTAACTCAGTAAACGTCTCGGAGGATATATGAAAAGGATTCTTCTTACGTTAATGGTGGCCGGCGGCCTCGCTCTGATGGCAGCCCCCAAGGCCAACGCAACATCAGTAGTACCAGCAACACCAGCAAGCTGGAACAACTCTGTATTGTGCGGGAACAGCTACGCGATGCTGATCACGGGCGGCCAAGACAGCAGCACTCAGAACTACCCTGTAACCGGCGTGGTCGGCGTTGGTGTGATCAAGTTCGGCGGTACTGCTACGGGCGGCTCTCCTGTTGTTCCTGGGGTTTGCGACGGCACGGCCACAGGCGAATTGATCCTGAACAACGGAGATCTGCAAAACACCGGAGTGGCCCCGTACTACGCGCCAACCGGCGAAATGTTTGGACCGGCCGCCTGCTACCCGGCTCTCGGGATCGCCGAGGGAGGAATTGCGTGTTTCGACGGCACCAACCACTACACTTCGGCCGCGCTGACGATGCCGGGACCTAACGGCAACGGGTCGGCTGACCTCACAATTACCGCAAGCGGCCTGAAATGGAATGACTACTCCATATCTGCCACTCCGCCGGGATCAGGACCCACCGCCGGCAGCATTTCATTGGAGTTCACCCTGCAAATCGGGAGTACCTCCAACAACGTTACAGTCGGCGTCAGCGCGCCGGGAACGACCTCCGATTTTGGAGCGCCTCTCGTCATGACGCTGCAGAAGATAGGACTGGCGGCGACGAATGTGGCAACCGTCTTTGGCGCGGCCCCATATAACGGGACTGCGATGCTTATGTGCTCGGGCTACGGCGCCAACCAGACCGACCCTGTCGCCGGCGCACAGAATCCCCCGACAATCGCGG
The DNA here is from genome assembly GCF_050015535.1 of Binatus soli (SeqCode). NCBI lineage: Bacteria > Candidatus Binatota > Binatia (SeqCode) > Binatales (SeqCode) > Binataceae (SeqCode) > Binatus (SeqCode) > Binatus soli (SeqCode). Next base: position 172,879 of record NZ_JBEKBF010000005.1, read on the forward strand.
GCTCCTTCGGCGGAAATGTTGGTTCGCTATCGATCTTCGCCAACGGTTTCGCTTGGGGAAGCTTGAGCTTCAACGACAATGATAACATAGTGGCAAGCGGGCCAACCCCGAACAACACCGACTGCGCCTTCGAGGACTTCCCGGGGAAGGCTTTCACTTCTGCGTGCGTGGGCGGATATGCAGCGGGTTCTCCCTGCGTTAGTGCCGCATTAGATGCACAGTGCGTCACTTACGGGGGGACTTGCTCGGCGCCCGTTACCGAGGCTTTTGCCGATGGCACCAGCAATCAGGCTTCAGTCATTACCTCGTTGTCAACTGACCCGACTTGCACCGATGCGTTGACGGCGGGTGCGGGTTATACCACCAGCAACGTGGTATGGGGCTCCGGCGACAAGAACGAATACGTAGCCGTGACCGGCTTGATCTCCACCGCAACCGGGGCCACTCCTCCGGGCCAAATGGCGACCTGCACTGTGTACAACCAAGGCGCGGCTTCGGGCACTCTGACAGCGTCGAACGCACCGGGCACGGTGACCGACGTCTGCAGCGGTGGCACTTGCACCCCCGGCTCCTCAGTCTTCAGTTCCACTAACACCATCAGCGCGTTCGAGAACCTGCCTTACTGCGCGGTGAATATAGCGATAAACGGAGGTTTGACGACATCAGTTACGTCGGCAGTAGCGACTAAGGTGGTGACAGGGGTGCATGGGTACACGACGACGGCGCAGTGCACCATGACGCTGCCTAGCACGCTCTACGCACCGATTTACACTCCGCAGTCGTTGACTCCTATGGGCTTTGGGCTCGGATGCACCTGCACCGAGGCGACGATTTCGACTGGGACGCCGCCGTACACCTTGACCTATCCGGTCGCCGCCGCCACGTCAACGCTGACGATCAGCTCGCCCGACTGCCCCATGACCCCCTACGTTCAGGCGGTCAAGTGCCAGAACTAGAGGCGATGGGTGAAGTAGCGGAGCGTCAGATCAGTTAAACGTCTGTAACCGAACGGCGGGCCCGCAAGGGCCCGCCGTTTGCAATTTTGGGACGCGCAGGCGGCGGGGATTCAGCGAGCGTGACAGCAGTCCTCAGCGCCCGCGCGCGAGCGGGAATGATATCGAAAATACAACGATTGGAAGGAGAACAACGGGTATGAAATCCGGATTCACCGCGGCCACTGCGCTGGCGATTGCGATTGCGGCCACGACAGCGTCGGCAGGTGTCGTAATCTCCCAGCAGGTGTCCTTCAACCAGGCTGGCGAGCGCAAGACCGATCAGACCGTGATGGTCCAAGGCCACAAGCAGAAAATCATCGCCGGCGATCGCGAGAGCATTACCGATCTCGACGCCGGAAAGACGTACATTCTCGCGGCGAAGAGCAAAACGTTCATTGAGATTCCGTTTCCGCCCACCGGAATGTTCGCGATGGCAATGGTGGTGCAAGGATCAACCGTCGAACTCAAGAAGAGCGGCGGCACTCATCAAGTGGCCGGATACGCCTGTCAGGATTACACGGGCGCCGCGCTCATCGGTCGCAGCAACCTCGATGTGACTCAATGCGTGGCGAGGGACGTGCCCGGCACCAGGGAGTTCGTCGAGTTTCAAAAGGCGATGGCGGACAAGCTCAAGGGCAAGCCCTTGGCGCGCAAGGGCGAAATTCCTGACGGAATCCCGGTCTCATCGACCGTCACGAGGACGGTGGCTCCCTTCACGCCGCCACCCGGATTTTCGCCCGAGCGGGCGGCCAAAATCAAAGCGATGATGGCCAAGTACAAACCGGTCACCATCAATACCACGGTTTCCAAAATCGAGGTGAAAGACCTTCCGGCTGACACATTCGTCGTGCCCGCCATCTACAGAAAGCCTGAAATGCCGACGGCGCCGCAGCTTAAGCAATTGCCGCAGTTTAAAAAGTCGGCGCCCGGCATAGTAACTCCCGGCCCCGCGCCCGCCGCCGGTGCGCCCGCCGCTCCGGCAGCGCCTGCGGCTCCGGCGGCTCCCGGTGCGCACTGAGCTTGATCGGCAGGAATCGCAGAACTATCGTTATTGCAAGAGTGAAAAGCGAAAAGTGAAAAAATGAAAACGGGGTGAGTAACGATGAGATTGGAGACGGGCGCCACGCGAACGTTGCGCTTTGGGCTGGTGGCGATCGCGGCGCTGGCGTTCTCGATCGGGCTTGCATTGGGGCACATCTCCCCGGCGCGGGCGCAGGATGATGACGCAGCAGCGCAGAGCCAGGAAGCGGCCGATGCCGCCCAGCAGGCGCACGATGCCGCGGATGCGGCACAACAAGCGCTGGACGCGGCGACGGAGCAGCGCGATCAGCTCGAGGGCGCCGGCGCGTCGCAGGATGATATCGATGCGGCCAATCAGGCGATTGCACAGGACCGAGCCGGCAAGGATGCCGCCGACGAAGCAGCGCAAAGGGCGGATGAAGCGGCAGCCAACGCACAGTGAGAGATGGCCAGCAGCGCCGCTGGCAGTTCAGGCTGGTGAATCCGCCGATTTGGGAGCACTCGAGGGTAGTTTCCGGCGCGCCCGCACCAGCTTGTAGAGCTCCAGATAACGCTCGGCTGTCCGTGAGATCTCGTATTGCTCGCGGGCACGGAGCAACCCTCTTCGACCCATAGCTTCGCTTAAACCGGGGTTGTCCAGGAGCGTTGTGAGGGCGTCCGTGAGTGCGGGCAGGTCGTCCTTTTCCACGAGCAAGCCATTCTCGCCATGTGAAATAACTTCGGGCACGCCGCCGATGTTGGTGCCGATCGCGGCTCGCCCTGCTGCCAGCGCTTCCAGCAGGGCGACCGGTTGCCCCTCGACGATCCTGCTGGGCATCGCGAAAAAGAGCGCGCCTCGATTGAAGCTTCGGATTTGGGCTGCGTCCGCCTTTCCGAGCAATTTCACTCGGCGGTCCAATCCAAGCGAGCTGATATGCCTGCTGATTGCATCGCGGCTGGGGCCCTCGCCCGCGATCAATAAATCCACGTTCGGATGACTTTCAGCGATCGCACCGAAGCTCGTAATAAGGGCATCGACGGCCTTGTCAGGCAAGGTCAGCCGGCAGGCGCAAAAGATATATGGCCTGCCGTGTTGGTATGGGGCCGCCTTTTGAGCGGCCTCAACGTCAATCCCATTGCTGATTACCAGCGCATCTTTGGCTGCGGGCAGTATGCGATCGAAGCCATGGCGCGTTGCCGCGCTCACGCCGGTAAGAGCGTCAGCGCTTCTTAGGACTCTGACCATCAGGCGTCTGGCGCGGGAATTGAAATCAGTGTCGCTGTGCCAGGTGTGGACTAAAGGTGTCCGGGTAATCTCGCAGGCGGCGACGACTTGCGGCAGCAGCGACCAATCAAAGAGATGGCTGTGCGCAACGTCGATTTTTGCTTTGCGCAGGTAGTTGGCCAGCCGCAAGGTGTCGGGCAGATACATCAAGGCCCATCGCGCCGGAGCCTGGTAGGTATGAAGCGGAAGGAAGAGCTCGCGGGTCTTGTCGCCCAGAGCGACTGTGGTGCCCGCCGCCGCTTCTTCCCGGGTTACGATTACATCTGTCTCATGGCCGCGGCGCTCGTATTCGGGGATGAGGCCTCTGAGCAGGCTTTCGATCCCTCCGATCACGTTGAAGTACTGGGTGATTAGCGCAATCCGCACCGGGGTGTCCTGTGAGTCGGCCTGCAACGATTCAATCGCTAAATTCCGCCTGGTCCGGGTTATTGGCTTTCGGCGAGAGCGAACAGATAGTCGCGGCCGGTCTGGAGGCTTAGCTGATAACCCTGGTTACGAAGCAGGGTAAGGACATCGCCTGTATTTCGTTGTTCGTAGTATTCAACGAGCACCAGGCGCGGCCGAAACGCGGCTTGTTCGAACAGCGGCTTGAGGACGCGGTACTCGAACCCTTCCACATCGATTTTGAGCACGTCACAGTGGTCGAAGCCCTGAGCCTTCATTATGTCAATCAATGGAAAACACTGGACCTCAACCGCATCGTTGCGGCCGTCACCCGGAACAAAAGAATGGCCGCTCAAATCTCCAAGAGCGTCATTGCCAAAGAGCTTCAATCTTTCGCGCCGGTCGGAGACGCCCGCTTGCACGGCGCGGACGTTGGCCGCACGGTTCATCGCGAGATTGCGCTCGAGATAGCGGAACGTTTTTGGGTCAGCTTCGATGCTCAGTACGCTGGCAGCGCGTTTGGAGGCCAGCAGCGAATAAAAGCCGAAATGCGCTCCCACATCAATCACCACATCTTCCGGCCGGATTTGCGGCAGAAGAGCGGCGCGTTCCGCGGGTTCGTAAAGCTGCGGGTAGTACAGCAGCATACGGCAGGCATAGTCCCTGGGATCGAGCCACATTCGCAAGCCCAGGACCTCTGCCTCAACCGGGGTAACGCCGCCCAAAAGACCGATCAAGACCTGCGCGGCGCGGTAACCGCCGCGCCACTCAATCAGACGGCGTGTCAGCCGGGAAAGCAATATCAAACGGTTCCTTCCGAAAGCAGCGCGCTCGAGGCCCCCGCCTGCCGCGGGGGATTGCTCATGCCGCGACGACTGCAACTCCCGATCCAGAATTTCCGTTTTGACTTTCCAAGCATGCGGCTTTTAGCCCGCTGGCGACTTGATTGTCAAGGCGCCGGCCGGCGGCGCGAAATGTTGGCTCAGGCCGGCTGCGCGTCCTAATCTCCCCGGGTGTCAATATTAGCGGATTTGACCGCCTTATTGGTGGATTATTACGGCTCGATGAGCTAATTATTATGCCTATTTCGCTCTGAGTGGCGCAAATTCGAGTGTAGATGACTCGAAGTCGAGCGTCAGGATTTTCCAGGGTCGTCGGTTGAAGATGGAAAAGGGGAGCCTCAACGATACAAAACGGTCCAATGCACGGCCGCGTCGCACGGTGTTGCATTTGTTGACAAATAGTGTATTCAGCGGCGTGGAAGAGCACGCGCTGTCGATGCTGACCGGGATGAGCGCTCACGGATTCGAGCCATGCCTGGCGGCGCCGGGCAAGCTAATCGCGGCGATGGAGCCTGGCCTTTCGGCGGCCGGCGTCAAATGCCTGCCGCTTCAGTTTTCGTCGCGGCTTGACGTGGCGTCAGGGGCGCGCCTGCTGCGATTCATCCGCCGCGAAAATGTCGCGCTCGTGCATTGCCATCTGTTCACTGCCAGTTTCTTCGGCGCCGGGGTTGCGCGGATGGCGGGCGTCGGCGCGGTGCTCGAGACCTGTCACCTGCCAGAGGTCTGGCGGATGGGAAAAGGCCTGCGCGGCAGCTTCTGGGTGGATCGGCAGATCGGCCGGCTGGTGGACAAGTATATCGCGGTGTCGCATGCGGCGGCGCGCCATTTGATCGAAACCAAAAGGGTGCCCAAGAGCAAAGTCCGGGTGATTCACAACGGGCGCGACCTGGACCGTTTCGCTCCAACGGATACGCGGCGGCGCGCCGCGACTCGCGCTGCGCTGGGGCTCGGCGATGAACCGGCCTGCCTCACGCTGGCGCGGCTGGACGATCAAAAGGGCCATCGGCATCTGATCGATGCGCTGGCGATCCTCGCTCCGCGCCGGCCGAACCTGGTCGCGCTGCTGGCCGGCGAGGGTCCGCTGGAGCAGGCGTTGCGCGCGCAATGTGCAGCGCTGGGGCTCGGGGACCGCGTGCGATTCCTCGGCTACCGGAGCGACGTGCCCGAGCTGCTCGAGGCGGCCGACCTGGTGGTGCTGCCGTCGCTGTACGAGGGTCTGCCGCTGGTGGCGATCGAGGCGCTCGCGGCAGGACGCCCGATGGTCGCGACGGAAGTTGACGGCACACCCGAGGTGGTGATCCACGAAAGAACCGGGCTGCTCGCGCCGCCCGCCAATCCGGCCGCGCTGGCGGCGGCGATCGAGCGATTGCTTGACGATCCGGCGCTGGCATCGCGGCTGGCATCCGAGGGGCGCAAATTCGTGCAGGAAAACTTTGCGGTGCGGCGGCAGATCGAACAGACCGCCGCGCTTTACTCCGAACTGATCGGAATTGGAAGAAAAGGAGAAGCCGCTTAACGGGGACGCGCGTCGGGGGACGCAGATTTTGACGAGCCTCTTTTACATTTCAGCATTCCTGCTGATGTACGCATACGTGCTGTATCCGGTGGTGCTGATCGCGCTGTCGGCATGGCAGCCGCGTCGCGCCGGCTCCGATGGCGATTGTGCCGCAGGTGCGCCGGCGCCGCCGCTGTCGATTATCGTCGCGGCGTACAACGAGGAAGGCTGTATCGCGCAGAAGATCGAAAATTTTCTTTCCTGCCGGTACTCAGGCGAGGCCGAGATGATCGTGGTGTCTGACGGATCGAGCGATCGCACCGCGGAAATAGCCGAATCGATGGCCTGCGAGCGGGTGCGCGTAATTCGCCAGCCCGAGCGCCGCGGCAAGGGAGTCGCGGTGAATGCGGGGGCGAATGCCGCGCGCGGCGAGGTGCTGGTGTTCACCGATGCGAACGCGATGTTTGCGGCCGACGCGTTGGAGAAGGTGGCGCGTCCGCTGCGCGACAAATCGATCGGATTGGTGACGGGCGTGTCGCATTACTCGGGCGATAGTATCGGGTCGGTGTACCAGCGCTACGAGCAGATGCTGAAGGGGCTGGAGTCGCGGCTGGGCCTGGTGGCGGGAGCTGACGGAGCGCTCTACGCGCTGCGCCGCGATCTGTTCAAGCCGCTGGACCCGGCGCTGATCAATGACTTCGTGCACCCCATTATCGCCTCGCTCGCGGGTGCGCAATCGGTTATGGCGGGCAACGCGATCGCGCTGGAGGAATTCTCGGCGGCGGGCGAATTCGCGCGGCAGGTACGGATGGTCTCGCAGCAGGCGCTGGTGTATTTCCGCCTGCTGCCCGAGCTCATCGCAAAGCGGCTCTGGCGCTCGATCCTGGTCTTAACTTCGCATAAGCTGTTGCGCTGGTTGACGGCGCCACTGCTCGCGATTGGGGTAATCGCGACAGTGTCGCTGGCTCGGTATGGGGGAACCTTTCGAGTCGTGCTGGGCATGGAGATATTGTTCGCGCTGGTCGCGGCAATCGGCAGGGTCGCGATCCGGCGCGGCGCCGAAGGCAAGGCGACCTTCGCGTACCAGTTCATTGCGCTCAACTGTGCGCAGGCGATTGGACTGTGGCGATGTTTTTCCGGGGAAGTCCCGGTGGTCTGGAAACCGAGAAACCTTTAAGGCGGGGGATCCAAGGTTGAGCGTTTTAGTTTGCGGCGAGAATCGGCGGGCGGATTGGGATGACCTGGTCGCGCACTGCGCTGACGCCACTTTTGGCCATCTTTGGCAATGGCGCGAGGTAGTCGGTTCGGGGTACGGATTCGATTCCTTTTACCTGCTCGCTCAGGACGGGCACGGCCGCCCGATCGCCGCGGCGCCATTTATTTTCGTGCGCAGCCTTCTTTACGGCAATGAACTCGTATCGATGCCTTATATCGATTACGGCGGCGTGTGTCATGCCGATTGGCTGGATTCAGCGGAGCGCGACGCTACGCGGGCCGAACTGATTGCCCATGCCCGCGAGCTGGCGGGAAAGCTGCGCGCCAAGCGACTGCACGTCCGCAGCTTGCAACAGCTGGAGGCGCCATTTGAAGTCAGCACAGAGAAGGTGACGCAGCATCTGGCGCTCGCATCGACGGTCGAAGAGCAGTTACGCCGGCTGCCCTCAGAGCGCCGCAATCGGCTTAAGCGGGTCGAAAAGCTCAAGCTCAGCGTGGAGGTGGGTGACCCGACCGATCCGGTGGCGCTGGCCGATTTCTGCGCGACCTATTCGGAGAATCAGCGCGATCTTGGATCGCCTACGCACGGTCGCAGGTTCTTCAGCCAATTCGCCAGCGGCCTGCGCGATCGGCTTTCTCTGATTCGCGTTCGCAGCGGCGGCCGCGTGGTCGCGGCCGGGTTGGCAATGAATTTCCGCGGCTGGATGACGCTTCCGTATACGGGCGCCACGGCCGAGGCGCGTCCGGTATACGGCACCAACGCCCTGTACTGGGCGGGGATACGGCATGGCATCGAGTCCGGTTGCCACACCTTCGATTTCGGGCGGTCGACCTTGGGCTCGGGCATCTTTGAATTCAAGCGCCAATGGGGGCCGACTCCGGTGCAGCCATATTGGAGCACACTGTACCTTTCGCCCCGGGCGGCGGCGCCGCGCCAGCGCAAGAGCCTGCAGACGATCAGCCGACTGTGGCGCTACCTGCCGCTGGGAGTAGCCCGCACGGTGGGACCGGGGCTGCGACGGGGGATCTCAAATTGAGCGTGAGGAAAGCGGTGAACCAATGAAGGCTAGCATCTTCGTGTTGATCGACGCCTTGGGGTGGGAATGGATCAAAGACCATCCGTTCCTGAAGGAGGTTGCGCCCTATCGCCGTCCGCTCGATTCCGTGCTTGGTTTCAGCGCCGCCGCGATTCCATCGATTCTTACCGGGCGATTTCCGGAAGAGCACGGGCGGCTCTCAATGTTCCATCGCGCCAACGGACACTCGCCGTTCGCGAAGCTGAGCTTCATCTGCGCGATGCCGCCGCGGATGGTCGAGAACCGTTACGTACGCTTCGCGGTCAAGACAATTACGCGCCGCACCAATCATCTGACCGGATATTTTCACCTCTGCGGCATACCGCTGAGCTATTTGCCGAAGCTCGACGTCTGCGAGAAGCGCAACATCTACGAGCCGGGCGGAATTCCAGATTCGACTTCGATTTTCGACCTACTCGAGAGCAACGGCACATCCTACAAGACCTACTGCTATCACGATGGCACGGACGAGCAGTTGCTCGCGTCGATCGAAGCAGACTTGCGCGCGGGCGGGGCGAAATTCTATTTTCTCTACCTCGCGGACCTCGATCATTTTCTGCATTTGCACGCCGACGATCGCGCCGCCGCGGCACAGGTGCTGGAAAAATATTCGACTGCACTCGCACGCCTGCACAAGGTCGCGCTCGAGGCCTTCGGCGCGGCGGACATTCACGTCTTCGGCGATCACGGCATGGCGCCGACCTTGGCGACAGTCGATATCCAAGCGGCGCTGGCGGCGCTTCCGATTAGCGCGGCCGATTACCTGTGCCTGCTGGATTCCACGATGGCGCGCTTCTGGTTCTTTTCCGCTCGCGCCCGCGAATTGGTGACCAAAGCTCTGATGGAGGTCGATGGCGGAAGATGGCTCGACTCCGACGACCTCATCAAGCTCCATTCATATTTTCCAGACGGGAAGTACGGCGAACAGATTTTTCTGACCGAATCAGGAACGGTAATCGCGCCGAGTCACATGAGTGCGCGGGCTCCGGCTGGGATGCACGGCTTTCATCCGTCCGCGCCGCACTCGCGGTCGGCATTCGTGTCGAGCGTCGATTATGGCGACAGCATCAATCAGATCACCGACATATTCGGCGTGATGAAGGCGCACGTATGACACGGAGGAACGGGTAATGATGATCGCCGCCGTATGCGAGGAAGGCTACGCCCGGCTGCGGGGAAATTTCAGCCGCTGGCGCGTGCCGAGCGCCATTGTTGACGAACTCGTCGATCAGCGAAGCACGGTCAGTTACGCGCGCGGCGCAATGGTGTTTCTGGAAGGATCGCCGGGCGATCTGTTCGGCTGCGTGCTGGCGGGCTACGTAAAGGTGTACTGCAACGCGGCTAATGGCGCGCGGGTGCTGGCGCGGCTGTCGGGTCCGGGCGATATAATTGGCTACGCCGATTGCGAAGACGGCAAGGGCCGCCGGTCGAAGATATTTGAGACGCAGGCGTTGACCAAGTGCTCGATTGCGCTCTTCACGCGAGAGCGGGCCGTACGGCTGCTTCGCTTACTTGATCCCGATCAGGCTATCGAGCTCTACCAGACGTTAAATTCGTTCTGGTCGTCAACTCTGCATTGGTGGACAAGTTTTCTTGGCTTGCCGTTCCAGCAGCGTCTCGAAGTCGTACTGGGTGATCTGGGTCGACGGGTCGGTGTGCACGACAACCGCGGCACGCTGATAATACCCGAGCTTTCGCAGGCGGATCTGGCAGAGATGATCGCGAGCTCGCGACCGCTGGTAAGCCGGCTTTTGAACGAAATGGAGGAGCGCGGTCTGGTTCAGCGGCGCGGCAAACAGTATATACTGTTGAGGGGTTGGGACCTCCAGGAACCCAGATTCGCACGGATGCACAGCCCGCCGCTCGGCGATGGGCCACGTGCTGCGGAGCCGGGTGCGCAGCAGCACTATAGCCGGCTTTCGGTCGTCGCCGAACGGCCCAAGGGTGCGAGGGGCAAGACCACGCTGAAAGGCGCGACTGGAAAGTAATTTGATGAAGATTGGCGCTATTGAGTTCGCTCACGAGTTTGTGGCTGCGAGTGCGGCTCTGACCGTAACAATTTTGCTCGCGGTCACGATTTCAATGTCGATGGCCGCATGCAGCGTGTTCGCTTCCAACGCGGTGCAGGAAAAAGTGGTGCCGCACGCGGCGGCGAAGACCGCCGATCCCGACCGGATCGGCAGCGATGATGAGCTCGAAATAGTTGTCTGGAACCAGCCGCAACTCAGCGGCAAGATAATCGTCGCGTCTGACGGAACGATCGCGATGCCGCTGATTGGGCGGGTTGTGGCGGCCAGCCTGACGCCGGACATGCTCAGAGCGGACCTTGAGAAGCGCTACGTCCGCTATGTTCATGAGGTGAATGTTACGGTGCGTGTGAGCGATCCAGCCAGCCACGTATTCTATGTACTCGGCTCGGTAACTAAACCGGGAGCCTATAAGCTGCACTCGGGTGAAGTCTTGTCGCAAGCGCTCGCCGAGGCGGGCGGGTTTGGGGAGTTTGCCGACCCCAGCAAGATTCATATCCTGCGCCATAGGGAAAACGAGACCATCGTGCTGACGGTCAACTACAACGTGGTGCGATCCGGTGGAGACCTAACTGCGGATGTTCCGGTGGAACCCGGAGACACGGTATCAGTGCCATGATCATGAGAACGAGAAATCATCTAGGTATTCCACTTATCGCTGTCTTCTTCATCTTCGCCGCTCCAGCGGCAGGGCGTGCGGACAACTTGTTCCGCCTTTATCCCGAGGTCTCGCTAAGCGGATATTATTCCGACAATGTCCTGCTCCAGACCAGCAACAAGATGGGCGATTTCGGTGGGTTGATGATCGGCGGCTTTTACCTCGATTACACCTCGGCCACCAGATACGCGTCGCTGCATTACGATACTTTCGCCCAGCTATTCGCGCACGAATCTAAGTTCGATCGGGCAGGGGAAGGCCAGTATGTCGGCGCGACCGACGATGAAGACCTGTCGCCGACGACCAAGCTGCGCCTGCGTGAATACTTCTGGCGCGATGCGCCGGGCTATGTGGCCGTCGCCACCAGCATTCAGCCCCTGCAGTACGACACCATTGGGGCTCAGCTGTTGCTGGCGAGCGACCGAGCGTCGGCCAATTACTTCAATGGAGAGCTGTATCACTCTTGGGGAAGTAACTGGTCCAGTGCCTTCAACGTTCTGCAAGATACCGTCTGGTGGCCCGGCTCCAACAGCAACACGAATAATACCAGCTACGACCAAAGCATTGGCGGCTCCACCGATTACCATTTCCCTTATCGCATCGCTGTAGGGCTGGGATATCAATTCTATGACTTCATGTTTGCCTATCCCGGACAACCCGGCGAACAGGCACACTGGGCATTCGTGCGGGCTGCCTGGCAGCCGATGGAAAAGCTTTACCTCACCGGACAGGTGGGCGTCGAGATTTCCCATACCCAGGGGACCAGCGAGCATGCGGTCAATCCGGCCGGGGAAGGGTCGCTTAAATACACTTTCCAGCGCGCATTGCTGACCATAACCGGAGGCCAGCGTCCGGGTCTGGCCACCGGCTTTGTCAGCGCCGTCAATTTTCGATGGGTGAACGGTAACCTATACTACGACATCGCACCGCGGCTGACCGGAAATGTGGGCGCCGGATATTATGAATCGCTCGGAAACAACAGATCTAATGGGCAAGTGATTTACTGGGGCCTCGGTTTAAGCGATCGCGTGAACAAATGGCTAAGCATCTACACCCGGTTCGTTGAGCTTCGCCGGACTGAGACCGTCGCCAGCCAATTTTTTCCCAGCGGGTCCCAATATGGACGGGAAGCGGTTGGCAATTATATTATAGTGGGGCTAAGTGCTTCGGTCGAAGCGCTTAGCTGGAGCTGGCAATGAAGCGCTTAGCTGGAGCTGGCAATTTTGAGTAATCAGACCTTCATAACCATCGGACCCTACTGGGATATCATTCACCGCCACTGGGTGATCTTCTTTTCAACCGTCGCGGCCGGTTTGGCGCTCACGGTGCTGGCTGTGGTTCTTGTACCCAAGGAATACACTTCATCAGTGCTGCTGGAAGTCTGGCATGCCGATATTCAGGCCAATTTGATCGGAGCCGAGCCGCAAAATACTACCGACAATACTCATCTGGAATCGCGTCTGGAGGCTCTTAGCGAGGAAACCATCAGACCCGGCCATCTTGCGGAATTGATATCGAAGCACGGACTGTATCTTCTGGGCGGCAAGCCGGAGCCCGGCGCAATGGGAGAAATGGCCGGCGAGATTTCGATTACTATTCCCGATTCCGTGTTGCAGTCAGCGAACGGGACCCCGAATCGTTGGACGAGAAGCCTTCCTCCGGACGACATCGAGATTTCGTTTCAGTACCGCGATCCGGCCAAGGCGCAAGCGGTTGCGAGTGATTTGGGAAACATAATGATTGATGAGTACCGCAGGGAACGTGAGCGCCACAATGCGGAAACCATCAAACTACTTTCGAGCGAACTGGATGAGACCAAAGGCAAGCTCGCCGAAAGCCAGCGCCAAATCAAAATCCTGAAGGAGAAATATCGCGGGAGCATGCCGCAAGACCTCGATGACAACGTCAATGCCTTGCAGGCGCTTCAATTGCAGCTCGAACGGGCCAAGCAGAGCGCCGACAACAAGACCGATGCGTCGGGAGCACCTTTGCCGAAGGCGCCAATGCCAAACACGCCCGATGCGGCGCTGGCGGCGCTGCAGGCAAAGCTGTTTGCGCTCAAAGCCCAGTACAGCGACGAGTATCCGGAAGTGATCGAAACCAAGTCGCAGATCGCCGACCTGGAGAAGGAAATCGTAAAACCCGGCAATCAACCGGCCGTTGCGCCGCCCCCCCCCGATTCGGCTGCCCGTATGGTCCAGCAGCAAATTGACGATTACCAGCGCAGAATTGCCGAGACTCCAGCGCATGAGGAGGTAATGGCTGCGGTGGACCGCGACTATGGAATCCTGTCGAACCGCTATCACGATCTGAGCAATCTCTTTTTCGAAGCTCGCGCCGATCAGGCAGTGCTTGAACGCGGCCAGGGGGAGCGCTTACAGATGCTGCAGCCTGCCTCGCTGCCCATCAGCCCGTCATACCCAAAGCCGCTCTTGCTGATAGGAGGCGGCGTTGCTGCGACGCTGTTGATCGCGCTGGCGATCCCCTTCGGGCTGTTCTACACGGATACTTCATTCAAGGATTCCGATGACGTGAAAGCCGAGTTCGCCGATGTCAACACAATTGTCATCTCGCGGGTGCGGGAAATCCAGCCCGGTTACGTCAATGGTGAGCTAAAATCGGCGGAGGCCCTGCTCGCGCTGCCGGGAAATGGGGTCGCAGCCGACTCCGACGCAAGCGGAAATGGACAGTCCGCCAACGGCGGTCAAACTACGGCCGATGGCGAATCAGCAAACCATAATGGGGCTAATGGAGATTTGCAGGCGCTCATGGGCCGCGCCGCAAGGTTCGCCACGCGCTATCCGGCGCCGCCCTTGGTGGTGGCTGGAGAGGGGATGATCGGCAGTGCGGCTGACGAGTTCCAGCTGCTCGCCTTCAAGCTGAAATCATGGGCGGCGCAACACGACGACGCCAAGGTATTCGTCGTTGCAAGCGGCATCGGCGGCGAGGGAAAGAGTTTTGTCGCGCTGAATCTGGCAGCCGCGCTAGCCGTATCGGGTAGCGGCGCTCTCTTGATCGACGGCGATATCCGCGCGCCATTTCAGCACTATGCCTTTCCGGTGCCGAAAGTGGGAGGACTGCTCGGATGTCTGCAGGGAACCACGAAATTCGCTTCCAGCGTACTGCCGACGCCCGTGCCGGGGCTGAGCCTGTTGCCCTCGGGAGGAACAAGCAACCGCGCGCCGGAATACCTCGCTTCCGCCAAAATGGACGAGTTGATGAAAACCTTGAAGGGCAGCGGCGCTTACCAATACATAATAATTGATACCCCGCCGGCATTGCTGGTTCCGGATGCCCAGATTCTCGCGAGAGCCGGAGATGGCACAATCCTCGTGACCGCCGCCGACAGCACCTCACGCGTCGCGACCACCAAGACTTTTCTTATGTTCGATCCCGAGACTCTGTTCGGCGTGGTGCTGAACCGCTTCAAGCCTTCGTATTCGACTTTGCGCAGCGAGCGTTATGGCCGCTACGGACGCTACGGCCGCTACGGGCGCTACGGGAAATACTCGAAGTACTCGAAGTACACGGACCCTGAATTGCACGAATGACTGACGGCGCGTTCAGCTTGAGCCCGCCAGGATCGTTCCGCCTCAGCGCCGATCCCGCATTTCAAGACGAGGTGCGCGGCGAGCTGGAACGGCTGCTCGCGCGCGTGCGCAATTGCGCCGCCGCTCCAAGTGTCGCCGGCGTTCTCCTGACGGGAAGTTTCGCGCGCGGCGAGGGAACAATAATCCCACATCCCAGGACCAATAGCCGGTGGTTGAGCGACGTCGAGTGCCTGGTGGTAGTGAAGGGCGGCATCGTCTCAAGGCGGGAGATTCGGCGGTCGATGCGGCAGGTCGAACTGGACACCAACTCCGATTCCGCCAATGCCGAGCGCGGAATCAAGGTTGAATTGCGCGCGATTCTGACGCAGGGGATGACTCGGTTGCGGCCGGCTATCTTTACCCGAGAGCTGTGCGAGCATGCAAAGCTGCTGTGGGGCGATCCCGCCGCGATTCCGGTTCCGCGGGTGGCGCCGAGCGGAGACGCAATCCCCAAATATGATGCGTTTCGTTTGCTGAACAACCGGATAATCGAACAAATTGCGGTACGGAGTGAGTATGCGGACCGCGTCAGCGATAATACTGCGACTGCGTACTCACTGGCCAAATTCTGGATTGATCTGGGAACGTCGCTGTCGGTTTTTTTGGGATGCTACCAACCGGCATATCGGAGCAGGCGAAAGCCGGTTGAGGAAGCCCTTGGCGCGCACAAAGAGATTTTGGGAGCCGAGATGTCCAGTCGGCTCATCTCCCGTTTCCGCAATGCGATGGCTCAAAAGCTCGGCCAGACCGGATTTGCGCCGGGAGATCTCGCCTGTGAATTCAGCGAGGCCGTTGAGATTGCGCGCGCGACCTGGGACTGGGAAAGCGGGCAATTGCTGGGCACAAACACGGCTGTGGGTGATTGGCGCGGGATCTTCGTGCGACTGAGCAGTATCGAGACCGCCGCGCAGCGGCTACGTGACTGGGCTCGCGTGTTTCGGCGGCCTTCCAGATTGCGTCAATTGGGATCCCGCGCGATGTTCGCGGCGGCGCGGGTCGGTTCGCTCGCCACGCTGATATACGGAACCGGATGCGTGATCGATTTCTTCTGGGACGAGATCGGATCGGATGGCGGTCGAGGAACCGACATGGTGGCCGGGCTTTGCCGCGCGCTCGCCGTTGAAGCGCAGGACGCGTCGGAACGCCGGCGGCTGCTCACTCGCGCCACGCTCGGAGCTTGGGAGAGGCATTTGAGGTTCGCTGCCGCATGAGTCGCACGGTCACCATCTCGATTCTCACTTACAAGCGCCATCAACATCTCAGGCGCGCGCTGGCATCGGTGCTTCCGTACGCGGACCAGGTGGCCGAGATCATCGTGGTCGACAACGCCGCTGAACCGGAACTGAAAAGCCTTCTGGCGTCCGAATATCCGAATGTGCGCTACATCGCCGCACCGTCCAACGCCGGGTGCGAGGGCCGAAACATCGGGCTGCGCGCAGCCGGTACTCCAATCGTAATTACACTCGATGACGACGTCGAATTGTCCAGCTCCAATTGCATCACGGAAGTGGAAACCGCATTTTCGCGCGATCCGCAACTCGCGTGCCTTGTCTTCACCGTCAACGGCGTAGACGGTAAGGTTCTGGCACGCGATTGGTGCCATCCCCGCCCGATCTCGCACGCCACCAGGGAGTTCGAAACTCACTTTATTATAGAGGGAATGTGCGCGCTCAGCCGCGAAAAGGTTCTGTCGGTGGGCGGCTACTCGGGCGAATTCTTCCTCGGCCACGAGGGCGTGGACCTCGCCTACCGATTAATCGGCAGCGGCTGCCGCGTCGTGCATACACCCCGCGTATCGACAACGCATCACGTCGCGATCGAGCAGCATCCATCTTGGCGGGTCTATTATTACTACACACGAAATGGAATCTGGGTTGTCTATCGATTATTTCCGCCGTTGACGGCCATCCCACGCATGTTTGCCCATCTCGCTACGATGGGATTTTTTTCGCTGCGCGCAGGGCAAGGTCGGGCGTATCTGCGGGGATTCGTAGACGGGGTGCGCGGGTTGTCGCGAATGGACCGCCGCAATCTCGATGCTGACTCACTAAAGCATGTGCGCGAGATCCGGTCTGAACGGGCGTCATTATTTGGAAGAATCCAGCGCCACCTCCGCGAGAGAATTCTGTAGCATTTGCGGAGTCTGTTCGGGGTGTATCTCAAATTTTGGAACCTTCCAGCGGCACGCGAATGATCGCCAATTGATGCAGGGGACGGGCTCAGCGCCGTGATTCTTTATTTCATCTTTTTGTTTCTCGTTCCGTTTCAGGAGCATCACATCCTGGGAGCCCAGCTTTTCCATGTCGGGTCATTTCCCGTCACGCCGATTAAATTGGTGGGAATTCCCCTGGTCGTTGCCACCCTGTTGCTCAGCCGGCCGCGCGATGCAGCGCCGCGGCCAAGCACGGGAATTCTTTTGCTGTTCGCCGCGTTCGCGCTGTTTCAGGTTCTTGGGACTACCTTGTCTTCCTTGAGACTTCCGGCCAGCGATGCATCCTTGCTGTTTTCCGCCGCGATTCTCATGTTCGCGACGAATATCCTGATCAGCTCACAACGCAGATTGCGAATGACTATTCGGGTGATCGTGCTGGTCGAAACGTTTGCCAGCATTTGGCTGTACAAACAGTACTACATTGATCATTCGCCGCGGCCGAGTGGTCCTTCGATGGATTCCAATTACGAAGCGCTCTCATTGGTCATGACGGTGCCGCTCGCAATCTGGCTGGCCCGCTACGACCAGCGCGATCTGTGGAAATGGGCCGGACGGATTTGCACCCCGATTCTCACATTCGCGGTTTTCCTTTCGCAGTCGCGAGGGGGGGTGCTTGCGCTAATCGTGATGACCGCGCTGGCGTGGGTGAATTCCCGGCATAAAATGCGATTGGTGGTGGGATTCACAGTCGCGACCGCCCTCATGGTCGCGATTGGTCCCGGCCAAACGATCAAGCGGTTCCAGCAGATTCAGTTCCAAGGACAGTGGGAGACTGGCCCTGAAGCCTCGACGCGAGCGCGTGTCGAGTTGGCGCGAGCGGGGCTCCATATGATGGAGGCTCATCCGGTTTTCGGCGTAGGGCTGGGCCAATTCAAGTCGGTCGTGGTTCACTACAACCCGATGCTGACCAGCGTTGGGGAAACTGGTCACATCGCACACAACACCTACGTACAGTTGGGCGCCGAGGGAGGGATTCCCACGCTGGCGCTCTATTTGGCGATTCTGGGGGTGACCCTGGCTACTTGCCGGGCCTCCCAGAAGTTGCCGGGCGTGCCCGAAGATATTTCGGCGCTCGCACTGTCATTTCAGATCGGATTGATCGGCGCTATGGTGGCGGGAATTTTTATCAGCGCGCAATACGTAAAGGAAACCTGGATATTTATCTCGCTCGCGCCCAATTTGTACGCACTTTCCGTTCAGGCGGCGGCAATGAGCAGGAAGACCGTATCCGCTCAGCCCAAGCCTGCGAAGCAAATGGCCCTGAGGCCACGCCTGCGTACCGGATGAGGATCCTGCTCGTTTCAGAGATGATCCCTTGTCTGCCGAGCCATGACGGGTTCCGCCTGATATCCGCAAACCTGATTCGCAACCTCTTCGATCGTCACGAAATTCACCTGATTGCGCTATCGCGCGGGGATGAGAGCGAAGAGCAATCGGAGTGGCCGCGCGCTTACTGCCAATCCGTCTCGATTTTTCGTTCCGAACATGGAATTCGAGCCAAAGTGCGCGCGATAACCGGCGACGTCGATCCAGCGCTGACGCGCTTCATCAGCGATGCGGTCGCAAGAGTGCGTCCGGACGTGCTCCATCTCGAAGGCGGAGGATTGGCTGCGCTGCTTCGCTCGACGACGCGAGGGTTGCCGGGAATTCTCTGCGTGCATGACTCGAAGGCGCTGAGGTGCCGGGAATTCGCCGGCTATGCCGCCCGGGCGCGAGAGCGGTTTCGTCTCAAGCTTCTCTCGCTTCTCGCGCGGCGTCAGGAGCTACGATGGTTTGGATACGCGGACCGCGTCGTGGTCACGTCCCCCTCCGACGCACAGGCGCTGTCGGTCGGATTAAGCGCGGAACGAATCGCCGTGATACCCAACGGCGTTGACCTTGAGTATTTCGCGTACCGGCCGGCGCCAGAAGCGGGCCGAATCGTCTTCACCGGCAATATGAGCTGGCCGCCTAATGAAGATGCGGCCGAACATTTTGCTCGCGATCTCATGCCAGCGATCCGAAATCGGATTCCAGGCGCTTCTTTCTGGATCGTAGGCGCGCAACCATCCTTGCGAGTTCGAAATCTGTCGAGCGTTCCCGGAATTCACGTCACAGGGACGGTCGCCGATATTCGGCCGTGGATCTGGAGCGCGGCCGTTTACGCCAGTCCGCTGAGATTTGGGCTCGGCGTGAAAAACAAGATTCTCGAGGCGATGGCTTCCGGCGCGCCCATAGTTGCAACCTCGCGAAGCCTCTCCGGCACGCCATTGATCGACGGGCGGCACGCGATGATCGCGGATGACGACGCAAAATTCGGCGATTCGGTCGCCCGGCTATTGGCCGACCCCGCGCTGCGCGAATCGCTCTCGCGCGAAGCGCGGCGCAAAGCCGAAGCGGAGTACTCCTGGCGCTCGGTCGCGACGAAATATGAGGAGGTATATCGCGAAGCTTTGGCGCAGCGCGACCCGCCGCATCTGCTGGAGTCGCGAGGCCCGTTCAAAGGCCGCTAAACGCTTGCGTTGCGATGGCCGCCATTTGGTCTGGCGACCGGCGCTGGCGGCGTCCCGTCGCTCCTGAGCGTCGACGGGACGAAATCCTTCGCCAGAGTCTTCGCGCGCCGCCGACGGGGCTGCAAACCGAGCCGGATTATCTTCACTGCCGCGGCTTGCGGCAGAAGCGCGACGAGCGGAAACCAGAGCGTGTGAAAGAGCCTGCTTCGAAGGTTGTATCCGGAATTATGCCAAGAGACCCTTATTCCCGTAAGCATCAGGCGCATCGGCCGATCGTCCATTATCGGGTGATGGGTTGGGTCGACACGCAATGAGGCCAGTCGATACTTCAGATGCGCTGGCTCGCGCGCGGCCCAATTGCGTGGAATTGTGAACCCTGAGCGGCTGGCGAACTCAGCCAGCGCCCATTCGCGCTGCAGATCGATGATGATCTTGACGCGCAGCTTGCGTGAATCCATCTCCTCGCCGAGCATGCCGAGATTGGACTCGTGAATCCGGTAGCAACCGAGGGTTTTTCTGAGCGAAACGACTTCTCCCAAAAACGGCGCAATAATTAGAAGCGGGGCGTCGGCTGCCTGATGCCACTGTGGCTCGGGCAGCGGCAGGACTCGGTCGAGAACCGCTCGCGCGAAAGCGTTCCCGCTGGTGGGAACTCCGATGTAGCCGCCTGCATCGAGTATCGAATCCCTGATGTCGCCCTCTGGCATCTGCGCCGGGGAATATGGAACGACTCCTCCAAGCGCGCGCCCCTGCGCGTCGATATGGGCCAGAACGAATTGCGCCTTCGCCACTCCCGGATGCCACGCCCGCACGACCTCCTCGACGGCGTTCGGCAGCAAGAGATCATCCGCGTCGAGAAACATCACGATGCTGCCGTGACTCGCGCGAAATCCGGCGTTGAATGCGGATGCCTGCCCGCCGTTTGGCTTAAAGATTGCGGATACCCTGCCGCCATAGCTCGAAATCACCTCGCGGGAATTGTCGGTCGAACCGTCATCGACAGCTACTACTTCGACGGGCGCATAGGTCTGCTCAAGCGCACTATGAATTGCCGCGCGCAGGAAACGACCATAGTTGAAGTTATTGACGACAATGCTGACCAGCGGTTGCAAGTCGTTCTGCCTTTCGCCGGCGTTCATCGCATTTGCGGACGATTCGGCGGGGTTGGATCAAAGGCCGCGTGGCTGGATGCCTCGGTCGACCCGGGGACGTTCAGACGGCAGCGATGCATCGGCCTAGGCGAGACTCGCATGTGTATCGTACCAGCTCACATCCGGCCGCAAGACGTTGGTTATCTTGTTGCCGAGCGGAAGCCGGCGAATCCATCCCTTGTCACCGAAGAGTCGCTGCACGCGCACAATTTTGCGGTATCCCTCGACCACTCGGTCGCCACTAAGCCACTGGCCGGGAGCCTCTTCGCCGAACATTCCGCTTGAACCGTAGGGGAACCTGTACTCGACGAATCGTCCCTCGCGCGCCGGAGAGGGGCAGGACTGAAGCGGCACATGGCCCTGTCGGACGATCTTGAACTTGACGTAGCCCAATCCACTTAGGGCCGCTATTTCCTTGCGGATACCGGAGAGAGCATCTACTTCCGCTTCAATCGAAATATACTGGGGGCGGTCGTCGAACTCCGCGAGAGCCTTCAGACACAGCAGATCAGCTCCCTCGATGTCCACTTTCATGTAGTAGGGAATGCCGAATTGGCTGAGAATTTCGCCAAACTGCCTGCCTTCAACCGTGATTTCGCGCGATACAGCGCCCAGCCGCTCGTTACGCTTGGCGGCATCGCGTCGGATGCTTCCCCAGACGTCGTTGTCACTCTCAAAGAAGCTGATCGGGCCGGAAGTTTCCGCGACGGCAACGTTCAACAGCACTAGGCGTCCGGATTCTATGTCGTGAGTAAACTTCTGGCGACCCGCATGATAAAGCGCGGGGTGTGCCTCGATGGCTACGACCTTGAACCCCTTTGTCAAATAAAATTCGGTGTCTTCCCCGCGGTGGAAGCCCACATCGTAGATCAGATCCCTCTGCATGGCGCCTCTTTCAGCTCGCTCTCGCTACCCCGACAAGATCAGACTGACCCTGCATGGCTCAGGCCGCGTCCCAAACCGATGCGCTTCCAACTTCTGCCGGGCTCTGCTGCTTCCGCTTGCGCCTGCAGTTCCATGAGAGAGCGGCTTAACGCGAACGTCCTCCGCAGTATCGGACGGCACCACTCGTAGCGACGAGCGAAAGTCTCGGGTTCGATAGGAACGGGATCGGCTTCATCAAGTTGCTATCCAGCCTGCGATCGAACGTCCGCGCGACCATCGTCAAATTTGCGCTGCGCGCCGGACTTCCAGTGGGAAAGGTCTCTCCCGGTGATTTGTTCAAGCTCCTCGATTTCCGGAAGCATTATCGCGCGCATTTCGTCAGCCGATTCCTGGCTCAGCGGCGGGAAGTCGGCGACGAATGGTCGCCGCGTGATCTGCCACAGCGCGGTGCGCTGGCCGAGTTCAATCAATGGTCGTGCGCCATGGCGAGATGCCCAATAGATCGCCTCGACCATGCGCCGGGCAACCCTAGAGCGAGCGGCGCGAGGAGCCGAATTGACTTTCGCGCTCCCGACCCTGGAGCGATCAAGCGCGATGCGGCGCGCTCCAACAAAATCGCAGACCGCGTCCAAATAACCCTGCGGATTTGAACTTAGATCTTCATAGAACAGCACCATCACGCACGGCTTTCCAAATATCGCTTGCCATCGCCTGAGGTGAGTCGCGTAGCTGCACAGATCCGCGCCGCCGCTCATCTCGAGGCGCCAATATGCGTCGAAAGTATCATTCATCGCCAGATCGCGCTTGGAGCGGAATCCCCGCCGATGCCGATAAAACGAATACAGTCTGGCGGCCGGCTCGCGAAAGGTGACAATTATTTTGCAGTCCGGGATGTGCCGTTTGATTCTTTCCCGCGCGACCGCATTGGAGAAATAGCTGGGGCAAATCTCTCCCGCAGGCACATTAGCAGGATAGTCACCGAACAGGCTGCAATACCACTCGATTCCGCGATCGTAGCGAACATCGAAAAAGCGCGTTTCCTTTTCACTCGGCAAGCCGATGTGACCCATCAACGCTTCGTGCAACCAGGTCGTACCGGTTCGAGGGGGCCCCACATGAATGAAACTGGGCAGTCGTAATTCTTTTCCGTTACTCATTTCTCCTGACGCCGTATACCCAGATGCGAAACGCATCGCCGCGGCAGGACACTCTTCTCACGTCAACGATCACGCGACGCAGTCAAATGACCTTCGTGTAAGCGATCGCTCCCGCATGGGCGAGCCACGCATATGTCAAGTTTCTATCACCGACAACCCAACAAACGTAGCGCATCGGTGATTGGAAGTGAAGGAATGACGGATTCTCAACAGGGTGCATTCACGCCCGCGAGAATCCATCAATTTAACTTGTAAACGTGAGCCTGAAATGGAGCGTAAATATCTTTGAATTGAGAGCCGCCTTGGTCCACCGCAATTGAGCGATTTTCGCCGTACACTGATACCGCGCGAGCGGGCCGCCGTAGCGTGAAGCGGGCTTCAACGCTGTCGCCGCTGTGATTGTACGAAATAAGGTAACGGCTTCCGTCGTGGAGGCCCTTCTCCTTGGTAATCACGATGCCGGAAGCCGAATTTGCAGAGAGCACCGGGCTGTCCGGCGCGAGCAGGACCGGCTCAAGCGCGCTGATTCCACGCGTTACGTTGACCAATTCGTCGTAGCGCTGCTGGCGAACCACTGGGCCCTCGTTGCCCCAGGAGAGCCCGCGCACTCCGTATGACCAATAGAAGACTCCGCGCGCTCCTTCGGTTATCGCCATCCAGCTCATGTCATGGAGCTCCTGCTCGGTGGGGAAGTGCGATTGCGCATACGTCCGGAAAAACTGGATCACCGTCCACACCGGCCGTGCGCCATGCACCGCACCGATCACCTTCCTGGTCATATCGCCGACATAGCTTTCAGGAGCGCGGGTACCGATAGGGTATGGGTCAAGACCGAGCACGTCGACGGTGTCGCGCCAGAATTGAAATTCGTTGGGGTAGTTTTCCACCGCAAAAGCTATGCTGGCCGGGTCGTACTGCTTGATCACGCCATATTGATGGAATGTCCGCGGTTGCAGCTCGCTTGCGCATTCGTCACATGTGTAATAGCCGATCACGCGCGAATCGCCGGCCAATGCTTTACTATATTGAGCAATCACCTGGTCCGGGCCAACCTTTCCCGCATGCACCCATTTTGGATAATGCGCGCTATTCTTCAAAGGGAAAAGCGCGCCTACGGTCGCCAGGTAAAAAATGCCGAACGGCTCCATCGCCTCGGTGTAAGGGTAGATCACATCCGGCCAGCCGTTGCCGAGAAAATAATTTATCATCAGATTGATCGGCGCCTTGGCTATCCCCTTTAATCTCGGACTGTAGTTATCTGGCCGAAGCCCAGAGCCGGTCGTATCGTACAGGCCAATCACAAATCGCGGGCGGCCGCCCATGTGAATGATATTGTCCGAATCGATCCACGCCTTCATCGAGGCGCGCGTTTCGGTGCTGACCTTTACGATCGTGTAGGACGATTGCGTAAAGATTCGCTTGTCGCCGGGCCCTTCCAGATATCCCTGTAGCCGATATTGTCCAAGCGGAAGACTGCCCATGTCGATGTTCGCGACCATCGAGCCATCCACCGGTGGCGACAGCCGATGGGTCGAAAGCACCTTTCCGCCCGGATCCATAACTTCGAGCACGACGTGAAGCTGCGCCATGGTTGTGTCCGCAGGCGGATTAACATCGATGGAGACCCGCGCGACCTGGCTCTGGTCGCTGAACATCATTCCGCGATAGTTCGGGTACAGCAGAAACGTTTCCACCGGCGCAGGAAGCTCGCGCCGCACCGAAAATTTTCTAAACCATGACGTTCCAGCGACGGGTCCCACGTTTCCCGCAACGAAGGAACCGATGCTTCCATCGGCGACCGCAGCGTGCGCTTTCACCGCGGTAGTCCAAGCGGTCGTTCCTGCAACCGGCCAAGTGAACGCCCATTTATTGGCAGGAGTTGCCAACAGACTGATTCGGGCACCCGCGCGCCCCTGTGGCACGGTGATGGTGGTTTGAGTTTTTATTTCAGTCGAAATCGTGTACAGACCGGGCGGACATTTCAAAGCATTCCTGGCCGTTGCAACCGGCGGGTTGCACGGTACGTGCAGCCGCAGACTGGCGGAATCGCCGCTCCCTTCGAGGCTGAAGCAGGAAGGGTTGAGCGTCCAGCCTTGGAGTCCAGACCGCAGATCTCCGTTGACTAGAAGATTCGGTCCCAAACTGAACCCGGATTCCGGCTCATCGAGCCCTCCGGTAACGATGCCATCACAATGCCCGGCGCCAATCAGCGTGATCATCGAACTGCAGACGACGACCATTATGACAGCCATTCGACTAGTTACTCTCAGCATGACTTGATACTACCGATATAAGCCTTAGATTTCAATTATAGATCAGGATGCGGCGGTGGTTGCGATGAGGCAGAATCGCGCCTCGGCGAGCGGCGAGTCTCATGGATAGCACCTCGGCATAAGCCAGCGGGCGCTCCGGGAGCGAGCTAACATTCGCGGACTAAGCTTGTAGTGGCTATCGACGGACGGCCTTCGGACGAGGATCAATTCTCCCCGCTTCCATCACAATCCCACCTATCCTGCTCGCGGCTCCGGCCGAGCCATCCGATCGATCCGACCGCCGCCAAATAAGGTACGGCAACAACGCGAAAGCGGCCGGAACGGCGCGCAGCGGGTCACTGCCGCCACCGCGAGCGGGCCACAACCGCCAGACCGGCGCCGAGTTGACGCTGGAGCGGCTATCGGGTTAAAGATCTCGCGTTTGCAAAGTCAAAATGGAAATTCCGGGTAAAATGGGTCGGCTCGCTGAAAACAATAACGTGGATCATCCGCCATCCCCGCCGCCACATCACCCACAGAGCCTCGCGCAGTTTGCCGTTATGATCGGGCGGAGGGGCATGACTGATGTAACGTCGATTTACAGCGATACAGGCGCTGCCCATAGGCGCTTGATCGCTCTGGCGATGTTCGTGGTCTGGCTTGGTGTTGTCTCTTTTCTTGCATGGACGCATCTGGTTTGGCGCGATGAAGTGAAGGCGCTATCGATAGCCCTGCAGGGAGACTCTGTATTCGCCATGGTTAAGGAGCTTCGCTGGGAGGGTCATCCTGCTCTTTGGTACCTGCTTCTTCGCTCCGCGCATACGTTGGTCCCACGCCCTGAGGTTCTGCAGCTTGTTTCCATCGTTGTTGCAGCCCTTGCAGTGCTGATTCTCGTGCTACGCGCCCCCTTCAGCCTGCCGCTTCTGGCTCTGATTCTGACTGCGCGCTTTTCAATGTACGAGTATTCCGTGATGGCCCGCAACTACGGAATTAGCATGCTGCTTCTCTTCCTGTTCGCCGCCTTCTACGAGCGCCATCGCGATAGAGATTGTTTGCTGGGAGTGCTGTTGTTTTTGCTGGCTAACTGTAACGTGCATTCTGTACTGCTCGTCGGCGGGCTCCTGCTCTTTTGGTTTGTGGACATACTCTGCGGCGAAGCCGCCAACAAACTGCGGAATATCCGTATGTTTCTCTACAACGCGGCCCTGGCGGCCATTGGCGTCGTGACCTGCTTCATAACGGTCTTCCCGACGTTGGCTGATTCGATCAGGATTGACCCCAACAGTGTCACATTCAAGACACTGATTAAGGGAATGTTTCTGCCTTCGCTGCAGTTTTACTCCTGGGGTCTTCCGGGCCCTGACAGGTTGGCAAGGCTAATGCCGCTGCTCGGCAAGCCGTTGACGATAGTCAAGTCTCTGATCTTATTCGGCAGCACGCTGGGCTTGATTCGACGGACAGGCGCCTTCCTCGCCGCTTTGACAACTCTGGTTGGATTCTCCCTCTTCTTCGTAGTCCTCATCCCTGGATCGTATCGTCATCAAGCCCTGTGGCTTGTTTTTTTAATCTGTATGTACTGGCTTGCAGTGCCCGGAAATGCGCAGAAGGAGCCTGTTTCGCCTGTCCGACTGAAGCCGTTCGTCGGTCGGCTGTCAACCGCGGGCACGGCGCTGTTTGTGTTGGTTCTGCTTCTGCAGTTGCGGTACAGCGCCCAAAAGGTCTTCGGAACTGTGATCGCTCCAGTCGCGGCGCTGGACAACCGCAACAATAATGTGAGATCGATTCTCGCAGGACACCCAGACCTCAAGCAAGCGGTTATCATCGCAGATCCCGATTTTCTTTTGGAGACGCTGCCCTACTATGTCTCAAACCCAACCTACCTCATGCGAGAGCAACGGTATGGCAATGTAGTCCATTTCACACGCAAGGCTCAACTGGAGCTCAGCCTCGGCGATGTCCTGACCAATGGGCGGCGGCTCCAACAGGCGACGGGCAGGCCAGTCGTGATCCTGCTGTCACATGAGATTGATCCTTCACTACCTGCGCAGGTATATAAGGAGGGGATTAACTGGACCTTTACTATTATGCCCGAGCAGGCACGTGCCTTTCAATTGTCAACACGTCTTCTCAAACACCGCGCGCCGGCGGAAACTTTTGAAGAATACTACGCATATGCTATGGACAAATGAGGTGGATGTTCTCGCGACGGCTATTGCAATTCTCGCTTTCGTTCGACCGTGCAGCCAACAAACTTGCTTGTTACATGCGCGCGCGCGTCTTCGTCGCTCCATGCGAGCCTTTCGCCACTTCCCCGCCCTATCGTGCGGCATGCGCGCCGGATGCTCTCCCCTTTCTTGAAAGGTTCCAGCACGCGAGCCGCAAGGTTCGCGACGATTTCGCACTTGCAGACGCCAAGTTCATCCACGCCCAAATGCAGGAGCATTATTGGGAGGAAGACGTTGGCTTTGAGGTGAAGGTCAACAAGGGCTTCACGGAACTGAAGCCGAGCAATTACACTGCTGAAGCGGGCGAGCCCCCGATAGACTTCAGAGTGTCACCCGCAGACAAGAGCAACATGGCCAAGTACCTGTTCGGCGGATTCCAGCGATGCCTGTAGCCCGTGCAGAAGTTTCAGTCCGAACCTGAACGGAAGCTCGCGCGCATCTTGGACCGCGAGGCACTCAAGTGGTTCAGACCGGTAAGAGGACAGTTTCAGATTTGCTATAGAAAAGGATCAGAACACTTGGAATACCAGCCAGACTCCGTCGCCGAGACAGCCGACACGAAATACATGCTGGAGCCCAAGGCTCGCAACGAAATTACTGATCCAGAATCATTAACCCGGAATTTCCGTTTTGACGTCTGGGATCAGAATCCGTGTAGCCCAACCCCGCCCTGTAGCGCAAGCGACCGAGGCTCTTCCTTGGTCTTAGCTGAAGCTGGTCCACGAAAGCGGCCAGTCCCATCGTTTCGGCCGCGCCAGTTACCAGGATTTTCATTCAGGAGTCCCGTGCCTTAAACCGGATGGCGGCCGACCGAGTAGTAGTGGAAATCGAGCGTAAATGGCGTCGTTCGCCGCCCATGTGCGGTGATGCGTAATGAGTTGCGCTGGTTCCATCAGCTCTTGCATAATTTAGATACAAGATCGAGCGCGTGCTCAAACGCGAGCCGCGGGCTCTGGGAAACCAACCTATGGACACCGAACGAAGTGGCGCATCTGATCGGCTGCGCTGAAACAGATTTGAGCGGGCGTGAAGCATCGTCATGCTTGCAAAACCGAAATTCGGAAGCTATACAGCTACCTGAATCTCGCGAGGGCGGGTAAAACTGTCCGTCGAAGTGCCAAATGCCAAATGGTTGATCATGCGATGCACGCTTCGGCGCCAGAGGGCGACAGCGTCGGCCCTTCTGGACCTGGGGAACGCCTGCGCACGAGGCTTGCCCGGGCTCTCCTGTCAGCTTCGGTTGTGATGATCGCAAGCGTTCTGACGTTGCTGTTCGGCGAAATTTTTGTCCGTGTTTTTGTACCAACGCAGAGATTAGTGCCGCTGAACGAGGTAATTCTCGGAGTTCCTGCGCTAAGACCTGACATTCGCGAGGTTCACGTCGTACCTCACGCGTTTAGTGTGAGTTACACGACGAATGCGCAACGCTTCCGGTCGGCGAAGCTCTTCGCGCCCTTCCCGGACTCTCGCACCATAAGGGTGGCGGTATTAGGAGACAGCTTTACCTTTGGCTGGGGCGCCAATGATGATCAGACGTACCCAAGCCAGCTTGAGCGATTGCTGAATAGCAAATACGGGCCCGCAGAAGTGCTCAATGCCGGAATTCCCGGCATAGGCACAGGGGACGAGGCACTGTGGTATGATTTATGGGTTCGCCGTTTCCATCCTAATCTGGTTATTCTCACCGTCGTTCCGAACGACACCGACGACGACCTTGCTCGTCCCTTGTTTACCATTGACGCGTCGGGAGGCGTAAATCCGAAGTCCGCCGTACAACGCGAGCGATTTCAGTCTCGGACCCTGACCGCGCGCCAGTTCATTACCGAGTTACCCGGGTACGACTGGCTTGCGAAGCACTCCGAACTACTCAATCTGTTTCGCGGCACGATGTCTGGCCTGATTCGACGCCGCCATTTGAGAGATACTCGCGCCAGTGCTGGTCCTGCCGCCTTTGAAACCGTTGGTCTTCGTTTACTCGGTGGAGAAGTGCGGTGGCTTGATCAACAGGTTCGTTCGTCAGGTGCTCAATTGCTGGTCGTATTCGTCCCATTCAGGGAGAGCGTATATGGACAAGCATCGAAAACGAATTCCGTTGTAGGCGAATCCCTCGCGATGGTCGACACGCTTTCGCGCGTCTGCGCACAATCCAACATCCCGTTTCGCGATCTGACGTCCGAAATGAGAAGTGCTGGCGCCGGACAGCCGGCTCTTTTCTATACAAAATATGATATGCATCCGACCCCAGTGGGATATCAGGTTATCGCCGACCTGGTTTCGTCGCTGGTTCTCGATGAATTGCACTCTCGCGCGCAAAGCCCAGGGCTTGCTAAGGTACGGTAAACAATTGGGTTCAGATATCACCACGACTCCGATGACGGCCCAACCTCCCCCTGAGCGGAAGAGCGCACTCGCTCGCGCCGGCAAACGCATTGTCGCCGGCGCCAAGCGTTTGAATAAGCGTGTGGGGGAAGCCGAGGCACGATTAATCTTGAGAGTATTTTATTACACCGTCTTTGGCGTCGTGTCTTTGGCGCTTCGAAATGGGCGGCGAAAATCAATCGAGGGCGAGGACCGCGCCGAAGTAACGTGGTCTCCTCGCGTGTCCCCTGGCACCGATCCCACCAAACAGTATTAGCCCGGATTTCCGTTTTATGTGTGAACTACTGATTTGCTAAGGCGCCGAGATTCTAAAACTATGAGCGCACAAGCACCCGAGGCTGCCGCCATCGCATCGTCGCCGGTATTGTCTGCAAAAAATCTCGCGCTTGTCTGCTGCCCGGTTTGCGGCTGCGACCTCGAGAATGCGGCGCAAACGCTTCGATGCCTGCACTGCGGGCGCAACTTCGAATACGACAACGGGATTGCGCTGCTATTTTGGCCCGCCGGCGATCAAGCCTCAAGCGGAGACGTAACCGGCGTCGTGAAGGCATTTTATGAGCAGAATCCCTTCCCCAATTACGACGACGTCGAATCAAGCTTCACGCTGCGCGAAAAAGCCCGCAAAGGCATCTTCGCCCAATTGCTCGACGACAACCTCCCCTTGACGGCAAAGGTGCTGGAGGTTGGCTGCGGTACCGGCCAACTCAGCAACTTCCTTGGCGAGTGCACCACACGGACAGTAATCGGCGCCGACCTTTGCCTCAATTCGCTGCGGCTTGCGCAGGAATTCAAGCTGCGCAACGCGCTCGAGAATGTGACCTTCTACCAGATAAATCTGTTTCGCCCGCCGTTCAAGGCTGAAAGCTTCGATGTCGTCCTCAGCAACGGCGTGCTGCATCATACCAGCGACCCATACGGCGGGTTCAAATCGATCGTGCGCCTTATCAAAAAGGGCGGCATCATCTTGGTCGGCCTGTACAACACCTATGGGAGATTGCCCACCGATTTCCGGCGCACGATGATCCGGGTATTCGGCGACAAGGCTGCGGTTCTCGATCCACGCCTGCGAAAGGTATCGCTTAACGAGGGCAGGCGGCGGGCCTGGCTGTACGATCAATACAAGCACCCGCATGAATCCAAGCACACCTTTGGCGAAGTGCTGGAATGGTTCGAGCAGTGCGGGATCGAATTCATCGCCAGCATCCCGACATGCACGGGAAGCCCGCTGCTTCGAACCGAGCGGCTGTTCGATCAGCCCGAGCCGCATCCGACGCGCATGGCCCGCTTTCTGACCCAGGCAGGGATGCTACTAAAGGGCGGCGCGGAAGGTGGCCTCTTCATCATGATCGGACGCAAGCGTGCTCAGTGATCGATTGAACCCCGGGCAGAAGTCCGTTAAACTAATTATTCTTCGGAACGTAGTTTGAGAATCAGTTATGTTAGTTGAGATGGTAGACAAGGGCCTATCGTAAGGTCCGTTCCTGGACCCGGAGCTCTTCAAGGTGTGTTCTTAAGCGGATCGTAGCGATAATCACCAATCGGAATTTCAAATTAGTTTATGTACACACTTGGAGTCTCCTGCTTCTTTCATGACGCGGCCGCTGCGCTGCTGAACGACGGCGAACTCGTTGCAGCCGCAGAGGAAGAGAGATTCACGCGCAAGAAGCACGACTATAATTTTCCGGAAAAAGCTATCGACTTCTGTCTCCGTCGAGCACGAATCGACGGTAAAGAGCTCGATTCGGTCGTTTTTTTTGAAAAGCCCTTCCTGAAGTTGGAACGAATTCTAACGACTGCCGCAGCCACTTATCCGTCGTCGTGTGTGGTGTTCCAGAAGGCGATGATTACCTGGTTGAAGGACAAGTTGTGGATAAAAGGCAAGCTTGCCAATTATCTTAAACTCGATCCAAAAAAAGTAATCTTCTGCGAGCATCACCTCTCCCATGCCGCTAGCTCTTTCTTCTGCTCGCCATTCACCGATGCCGCCATACTCACCGTCGACGGAGTCGGCGAATGGGCTACCGCGACCTTTGGGGAAGGTCGCGGAACAGATCTCAAGCTCCTCGGCGAAATACGTTTTCCGCATTCCTTGGGGCTTCTCTATAGTGCATTCACCGCCTTGTTGGGCTTCGAAGTAAACGAAGGCGAGTACAAGGTGATGGGTATGGCTCCCTTCGGGCGTCCGGAGTATCGAGACAAAGTTTCAAAACTTATTCGAGTCGGCGGGGACGGCAGTTTCCAGCTTGACATGAAATATTTCTGCTTTGATAGATCGTCCACCGACACCTACAATGAAAAATTTGTAGAGCTTTTCGGACCGCCGCGAGCGCCGGAATCACCGTTCTTCACGGAGAGTTACGGCTACCCTTCGTATTTCGGGGCCAAGCCAACTGACTTCAAAAGGCAGGCAGAAACCAATCAGCACTATGCTAATATAGCCGCAAGCGTCCAGTCAGTTACAGAGGACGTACTTCTTCACATGGCGCGTCATTTGCAACAACGAACGGGACTCAAACGCCTGTGCCTAGCCGGTGGGGTTGCTCTAAACAGTGTTGCGAACTCGCGAATATTCAGGGAAGCCGGCTTTGATGAGATTTTTGTGCAACCAGCAGCCGGAGATGCAGGCGGTGCGCTCGGCGCTGCACTATGGGCTTATCATGTAGTCGATGGACGGCCGCGAAAATTTGAAATGACGCACGCATATTGGGGTGAGGAGCACTCGAACGGTTCGGTCGTTGATTATCTCAATTCGCAATCCGTCAGACACGAAACCTTCGACAACGAAGATGCCCTGTGCGGTAGGGCTGTGGCAGCGCTCGAAGCCGGTTCAGTGGTGGGTTGGATGCAGGGACGATTCGAGTGGGGCCCTCGAGCTCTCGGCAACCGTTCGATTCTGGCTGATCCGAGACGATCGGAAATGAAGGAAATAGTCAACACCAAGATAAAATTCCGCGAACCGTTTCGTCCTTTCGCCCCGTCTGTCCTCGTCGACAAGGCCTCCGATTTCTTCGAAGCGCGAGTCGCCGAGCAGTTGCCGGCTCGTTTCATGGCCATGGTAGCAAACGTCCATCCCGCGGCAAGGGAAAAAATCCCCGCTGTCACCCATGTCGATGGCACGGCGCGCCTTCAGACAGTCCTTCCCGAAACCAATCCGCTGTATGCCCGACTCCTGTCTGGATTTGAGCAAGCGACGGGAATACCAGTCCTACTCAACACCTCGTTCAACCTGCGCGGTGAGCCAATTGTAAATACGCCGGCCGAGGCCCTGAGCAGCTTCGCTCGCAGCGGGATGGACATGGTCGTCTTAGAGAATACGATAGTTAAAAAAGAGGATCTGTAATGAGTAAACTGGGGACCCGACTCGGAATCCTTCGCGAGTTGGCGGAATTTCTTCGGTCTAACAGAAAATTGTGGCTGACTCCCGTAGTCGTTCTGCTGGTTTTCATAGGCTTGCTCGTTGTGGCCGCTGAGACGTCCGCGGTTGCGCCATTCATCTACACTCTGTTTTAGTCCTTCTGAAATGAGCGGCACCGCTCTGCAAGACGTTGGCCGATTATCGCACTTCTTGAAAATCGAGCTGCCGAACTGGAGTTACCCCGGACCCCTTGGGCGCGGCGGTCTACTTCACTGTCATCTGATTAATCGAAAACTTTGGCCCGTGTATCGCGCGACGCCGGATGACGCCGACCTCGTGAAATCCGACTTGATAAACCGCCTTCATGGGGGTGGGATTGTTGCTGGCGACAATAGTGAACAGGCGGGGGCGCTCGCGCAGCTGCCAATCAGTCGCGAAATACAGCAACGCCCGGTAAAGTCCGCGGCCACGGAATTTTTCCACGGTGTATGACGTCGATAACTCCGCCTCCCCGGGTTCCAACACGATTATCGGGCGCTCGGCCGGATAGTCGTACGCCCAGACCACGCCTCCCAGTTCCCCGTTGAGCTCGAGCGTCGCGCAGTGTGATGCGCCGCTCATCTGGTCGCGCCAGAATTCATTGGACAGGGCGGTCCGCTTTTCGCGAGCGCGCTTGAGGCGATCCAAAGCGTCGGCATACATGGTGACGCCGTCGGGTACCGGAAGCGGCGCCAGCTGCTCTCCGCGATTGATTACGAAAATGTGAAAGTCGAGGAGCCTCAGCGAATCGAGAGCAATTCGCGGCAGATTCAGGATCCCCTCGTCTCGAATCAGTGCGAGAACTGCTGAAACGCGTGGCATGCAGAAATCACTCGAACCGGCGAGTCGTTATTGAGTCACGCCGGACTTGCCCAGTCAGATTCCGCGGCAAAATGGTTTCCAAAAGAACAGCAATCTATCAAGCGGGCGAACACGAACGCAAATTGCCAATCGTTGGCGGGCAAAATCACGCTAATCAAGCACCCGCCGGAGGGGGTGATTTTTCAAATTTGCACAGTTTGACAACAAAGCCGTAACAGAGCTAAGACTGAATGGCTTGGGGCGAAAAGAACGAGCATTTGACGCTTTAGGGCAGATTTAGGGGACTGCTGCCCGAAGGCTCGGGATGCTGGAACGATACCGCTGGGGGGTGACATTGAATCCGCAAAATAGCAGGGAAGTGGCAGAGCGAATTGCCGATGCAATTTGTATTTTCGTCGGCTACTTTGTCGCGTCAGAAATCGTGCTCGCGCTGTACAGGGGACAGATTCAGGTATTCCCGCACGGCAGGCCTTCCGAAGCGCAATCGCAGTATTCGGCCCTTTTAATCCTCGCGATCCTGTCCTGGCTGACGCTGACCGCATACACGGAGACCTATCGACCCCACCGTACGGAACGCCTCAATTTCCTTGCTCGCAGGCTGATACAGACGTTGCTGATCTGGTCCCTCGTGACGATTGCGGCGATCTTTGCACTGAAATTTCAATATCTGAGCCGACAGTTCACTGCTTATTTCATTGCCGCGTCGGCGGTTCTCATCTGCTTCAGGCAGATGGGAACCACACTTTTGCTGCGGAGCCTGCGCCGCTCCGCACATAAGTGGCGGACTGCGGTCGTGATCGGCGACGACGAGGCATCCCGCGAGCACTTCGCGCGACTTCTGACCACCGCGCATCCCATGGGCTATCAGCGGGTAGACGCTAAGCCGGCGAAGCGGGCGGTTGATTGCAACGGCAATCGGGCGGAGTCTGGCTGCGACCTGAAGTGCGCTTCGCTCAAAGAGATTGATGATGTTTACCTCATCGGCATGAACGACGGGGCGGACGGGCCGGCGAGTACGGAGTGCATGCTCACCCTTCTCAAGCAAGGCAAGTCCGTCCACATCATACCCAGCCTGCTCGATACAAGGCTGTTCCGCCAGTCGCTCGGCGATATCGCGGGCATTCCTGTGCTTTCAGTAAGCAAGGGTGAGCTGACCCCCATTCAGGCAGCTGTGAAACGCGCCATCGATTTCGTCGTGTCGGGGCTGTTGTTAATCGCTCTGTCCCCGGTGATGGCCGCAATCGCGGTCGCAATCAAATTGACCTCGCCGGGCCCTGTGCTGTTTCGTCAGAAGCGCCTGGGTCTCAACGGAAAACCCTTTACTTTTTATAAATTCCGCACCATGCGCGCCGACGCGGAGCAGATCCTGAAGGACTCGCCGTCCTTGTACGCCAAATTCCTGAAAAACAATTTCAAGCTTCCCAAGGGCGAAGATCCACGCCTCGCTCCGCTCGGGAATTTCCTGCGTGCAGCCAGCCTCGATGAGCTGCCGCAACTATTCAACGTGTTGAGCGGTGAAATGAGCCTGGTCGGGCCGCGCCCGGTCGAGCCCCCTCAGGCGGTTCAATACGGCGATTCAGCGATGCTCTTCATGTCCGCCAAGCCAGGGATGACCGGCCATTGGCAAGTCAGCGGCCGCAGCGAGATCGCGGAGTACCAGAAGCGGGTCGAATTGGACCTCGAATACATCCGCGACCAATCGCTCGGCAAAGACCTCGAGATATTGCTGCGGACCGTTCCGGCAGTGTTGCGGCGCAAGGGCGCCCACTAGGGAGCCTCTGCACAGGCAGTTGAGTGCCATTTGCTTGCTAAGCGGCGCATCGACTCGCTGTCGTAGATCGCGTCCTCGGCCTGCGGCTCCGACAGGTCGAACCACTGCTGCAGGAAATAGATGCGTGCAGAGGTTCCCTAGCGGGCGAGGTCTACTTCCAGACTTTCGACACGGACGCCGGCTTGCTCGAAGCGAATCACCATCTGGCATCCGCTGGTCTTGAGCGTGAGCGCGTATGCGCCGGGGCTCCGCTGCGTTGAGGTTATCTGCTCGACCGTATCCCCCTTGAGCGTCGCGAGCGCCTTGTTGAGCTCGGCCAGCGACTGGGCCACTTCGCGGCCGCGCGGCGTTTTCATGAACAGTGCGTTGAGCGACAGCTCCGCGCCGGGACCGAACAGCCGTCTGACGCGGCCGCTGGTCAGCGCGACCTCGACGATCGCGCCGAGACGAAGCTGGAGATCCGCCGGCACTTCGAGCGACTCGATCGCCGACTTGAGCGAGAGATAGACCTCGCGCGCCTGCGGATCGCTCGTCGCGTCGAGGAACGCCTGAATTTGCGGAATAAGGATGTCGCGCTGGAGACTATCGAGCGTTATCGATTCGCCCGCTTTGGGCTGGTCGTCGCTCGCCATCGCCGTTTACGACTTGGTGTGTCCGCCGTCGTTTTGTCCGAGCAACGCCGCCAGCTCGTGCTCGAAGCCGCCGGTCTCGATCGCGCAGTGCATCCCGCATTCCTTCGGCGCGCCTGTTTCCCACCACCACCTGCCTGCGCGAGCGTCCTGGCCCTCGCCTACCGCGCGCGTGCACGGCGCGCATCCTATGGACTTGTAGCCCTTGGCGTAGAGCGCGTTGTAGGGCACGTCGTTGGCGCGGATGTAATCCCAGACCTCGTCTTCAGTCCAGTCAGCCAAAGGCGCGAGCTTCACGATACCGCCGTGGTCGTGATCGATTTCAACTTTGCGGATGTTAGAGCGCGTCGCCCACTGATCGCGGCGCAGTCCCGTCACCCACGCGCCGTAATTCATGAGCGCACGGCGCAGCGGCAGCACCTTGCGCACCTGGCAGCATAGCAGGCGCAGGTTGACGTCGTTGTAGAAAAGATTGTTGCCGTGCCGGGTAACCATCTGCTCCACGACTGCCGTATCAGGCATGAAGATTTCAACCTTGATTCCGTAGCGCTGGCGATACTTGTCGATTAGGTCGTAAGTCTCCTGCGGCGTCCGCCCCGTATCGATCGTAAACACGCGGATGTTCGGATCGATCTTGTGCGCCATGTCGATCAACACGCAGCCCTCGGCCTGGAAGCTGCAGCAAATCGCCAGCTCCTTGCCGAACCGATCGATGGCCCACGCCAGGACTTCCTGAGGCTCCTTGTCGTCGAGCTCGACGGCGGCTTCACCCGCCTCGAGTTCGTCCATAATCAGGCTCAGTTCGGGCTTTTCGATTTGCACTTGGGGTCCTGCGGCCATGACGGAGTCCTTGGGGCGATACCCGGTTCAGGCGGCGGCGACATTGGCGCCGGCTGCGTCTCCACTTGCGATCGAGATCAGGTCAGCGTCGGGGGTGCGCACGCAAAAATGCGTGAAGGTCTCGTTGGCGTTGCGCCGTTCGAGGTAAGTCCCGAACAGCCGCGACACGTAGTCTTCGACCATTGCGGACGGCACGCGGCGTATGATCGGCTTGCCGATCGCCGCGTCCTTGCCCAGCCCGCCGCGCAATATAATGTCGAAGGCCTCGAGCGGCTCGCCCGCGGGTCCGCGGCCGGTCGTGCCCTGCAACCCGATATCGCCGGTCCAGTGCTGCGCGCACGCATGAGGGCATCCGTCGAGATTCAGCTTGAGACCGCCGACCTGCTCGCCGAACTGATTCACCAGCCGCTCGATGATTGTCGCGAGCTTGGTCTTGGTCGGCGTGACGGCGTAGTTGCAATGCGGATCGCCGATGCATCCGATCGACGACGCGTAGAGGCCGTTCGCATCCAGCGGGAAACCGATCGCGCCAACTTGCGCGATCACGTCGTCGAGCTGCGCGGTCGGAATCCCGGTGACGATGAAATTCTGCCGGCGCGTGAGACGGATGTCGCCGCCGAACGAGGCCGTGACCGCCGCAACCTCGCGCATCTGCCGCCCGCTCATCAGGCCCAGGTAAACCGGAAAGCCGACGTAGTTGAGCCCGGGCTGTTTTTGCTCGCGGATGCCCATGTGATCGCTCTCGGTCTCAGGGATCGGCATCGCGGCGAGATTCTCGAGCGCGAAGCCGAGCCGCGCTTCGACCAGCCGGCGAAATTCCTCCGGCCCGTAATCGTCGATCATGAACTTGAGCCGCGCCTTGACGCGCGAGATTCGGTACTCGGTCGTCCCCTTCCACACGTCGATGATCGCGCGCATCACCGGCATCGCCTGCTCGCGCGTGATGAACACGCCCAGATGCCGCGACAGGCGCGGCGTGGACGACTGTCCGCCGCCGACGCGCACCGCAAAGCCCTCGCGCCCGTCCTTCACCATCCCGACCAGCGCGACGCAGTTGATCTCGGGAGCGTTGCACTGATGCTGGCATGCGGCGATCGATATCTTGTGCTTGCGCGGCAGGTCCGAGTACTCGCGATTGCCGTAAAAAAATCCCGCGGCGTCGGCAACGAGCGGCGTCACGTCGAAAATTTCGTCCCGATCCACGCCTGCGACCGGGCATCCCGTGATGTTGCGCACCACGTCGCCGCATCCGCCCATCGTCGTCAGCCCCACGCTCTTGAGCTTCTCCAGAATCTCGGGGAATTTGTCGAGCGTGATGTAATGAAGCTGGAAATTCTGGCGCGTGGTCAGTTCGCCCTGGTCGCGCCCGTAGGTCTCGGAGATTTCACCCAACATGCGCAACCCCTCGGCGCTGAGGATGCCACTGGGGATTTTCACCCGCATCATGAACGTGCCGATCTTCGGCTTGTCATGGTACATGCCGAACCACTGGAGCCGCACGATGTCTTCTTCGGGAAGCTTTTCATACGACGTCTGTGCCAGCCGGTCCCATTGATTTGCCAGCTCAGTGGGGAACAGCTCGTGCTTTAGGCGCTCGACTGAATTGCGCTTCAAGACCATTTCCCAAGTCGGCGGTTCTCTCTTCGGCACTGATCGAATCTCCTGCGGACATAAAAAGTAACTTAGATTACTGATTTAGTCAATTAAGTAGATGACTAAGCTGGTCGCCTATTCCACCGATTGACGCGTTATGCTAACAATATGACCGGGGAAGCTCCGGAAAAAATGAAGTTCGGCGTCGGCGTTGACTACTCTTTGAAAGCCCTTCTGCTGCTGGCAGAGCGTTATCCTACCACTTTGCCCGTTCGAGTCGAGGAAATAGCAGCGACCCAGGACATCCCCGAAAACTACCTGCGTCGGCTCTTGATCGAACTCAAGCGCGGCGGTCTGGTCGCCAGCCAGAAAGGGCCCAGCGGCGGATACATGCTGGCCAAGCCGCCGGCGCGAATCACGATGGCGGACGTGGTGGAAATAATCGAGGGTGACTACACCCCGGTTGAATGCCTCGAGGAAAGCTCGTCGTCATGCCCGCGCGATCAGGCATGCGCGATGCGCGACGTTTGGCGCGAGGTCCGCGATTCGGTCAACGGAATCCTGCGTGGAGTGACGCTGCAGGCGCTATCGGAAAAGCGCAAGCACGCAATCAGCTACAACATCTAGGACAGGCGCCGGCGCCTCATTGGCGCCTCCTTCGAGATCGCTTACACGTGCGCGAGGACGTCCTCGTGCAGCTTGCGCATCAGCTCTTCGTCCCGCGCGACGGCGCCGGTAAAGATAACCTGCGACGTGCTCCAGTCCTTCGCGCGCCGCTTCAGCTCGACAATGCATTCCTCCGGCGTTCCGATCAGCGTCATCGGCGAAGCCAGTATCCCTTCGGGGGTCTGACCGAACATCGGCGCCATCATCTCGGCGGTCTTGCGGGTGGCTTCGCGGGAGTCCGAAATAATCGCCGCGAAAATGTAGTTGCTGATCCGGACAGCGTCAGGTTTGCGGCCCAGCCGCCTGGCTTCCTCGCGGATGAAGCTCACCTTTTCGCGGAACGAGTCGTCGGTCGTGCGCTTCACAACTTCGAGCGAGATATATCCGGCCTTGCCCGCATCCGGAATGATGTTGACGTAGTCCGCGTATTTGGCCGCGAGGCGCAGCAGACCTTTGCCCCCGCCACCGACGATTATCGGCGGATGTGGCTGCTGTATGGGCTTGGGCCACAGGATCGCATCTTTGAAATGGTAGAACTCACCGTCGAAAGTCGTGCGCTCGTTCTTCCACAGCGACAGGATGCAGGTCATCGCTTCGTCGAGCATCCGCAGCCGCTCGGTGATGGGCGGGAACGCGATCCCGCTCATCTTGAATTCCGTCTCGGTCCATCCGGTGCCGAGACCGGCGACGAGCCGGCCGCCGCTCAGCCGGTCCAGCGTCATCAGGCTCTGCGCCGTGATTGCGGGATGACGAAACAAATTGCACAGCACGAGATGGCCGACGCGG
Source organism: Binatus soli (SeqCode) (assembly GCF_050015535.1). Lineage (NCBI taxonomy): Bacteria > Candidatus Binatota > Binatia (SeqCode) > Binatales (SeqCode) > Binataceae (SeqCode) > Binatus (SeqCode) > Binatus soli (SeqCode). Next base: position 212,699 of record NZ_JBEKBF010000005.1, read on the forward strand.
ATCTTCTTCGTGGCTTCGATGACGGCGGCGGCCATCGCGATATGGTCATACGCCGGCTCCTTCGGATCGTATTGCCGCTCCGGACCTTCCTCCACGAGATGATCGGGAAAAACGATCAGGTCGTAGCCGAGTGCCTCCGCGGCTTGCGCGTTGGCCCGATACTGGGCGGGCTCCATGTTGTGCAGCTGAATTCCAAACTCCATTTTGTACCTCGTAAAAAAGCCGGGATTTGAGTCGGCTAGGTTAGCAGAGCGGCCAGCCCTCAAGAAATCCAATTGCGCCGGACGTTTGCCGCATCAGCGCGCAAGTTGTTCTCTGCGGTTAGCTGCCGATGCCTACGAAATCATCAAATGTTGCATTAGGCATCATTGAATAGCCGGTCAAAAATGGTTATATTCATTCAAGGATGAAACGGGATGATGAGGCTGCGGTTTCGCCTTGCATGCGCCTGCCGATGAAGCACGTTGCCTGCGCGAGCTGCCTGACAAAGGGGATCTATGACTCCATGTAGCGCGCCAACTTCTTCGCCAAATGCATTCCAACCCAGA